>JAJAZF010000094.1 GCA_026785875.1 Chamaesiphon sp.
ACCCGTCGATAGTCCATATCGTACAGATGCCTTAAAACTGTTTGGAAACCTCAGAATCATTTTAGAAGCCCAACAAAGTCGCAAAATAGAAGACCAGGAGTTGATTATGCAATTATCACCTTTATATCTAGCCCAGATCCAAGCAGCCGAAGAACGCGGAGAGCAATCTATTATTATGCGCTTATTGAAACGTCGGGTAGGCGATCTATCAATACAATTTCAAGAAAGAATTAAATGTCTACCTGTAGAAAAGTTGGAGAACTTAGGAGATGCCCTTTTGGACTTTTCTGGAATGGAGGATTTAACTGCTTGGCTAGATACTAACGGCTAACTAATCTAGTATTTTCTGACTTGCAATATCTCTAACCAGATTGTGAGAATCTTGGCTCAATCTTTGTAAGTACTCGATCGATGTTGATGGATTACAAGCGATCGCCAATCGGTCGAGCCAATTATCAGAGTAAAATAATCTATCTCTCTGTACTGTTGAAAGTTGAGGATGCAGCCCAGCAATAAACCGATTCAAGGAATTTTCTACTTGTAAAGCTCGATCGAGTAATAAATTCAATCCCTGTGGATGCAACAGTACAGCTAATCTAATTTCGATATCTCGATGATATAACATCTCCCACAGTTGCTCTGTAGATGTTTCTGAGTTAGCTGCTAATTCTCGATAGATCGATCGTAACCGAGCCTGCGCTGACTTTTTCAATGCACGATCTTTACTGTGTAAGAAATTCTCAAGAATATCGATTGGAGCGTTCCTATCTACTTTTATTAGCTCTTCTAGTATGTTGTCAGGTAAATTTGGATGATTTACTATTAATGATTGAACCTCCATAGCTAAATTTCTTTCTAATTCACTACTTTTAAGTGAATTCATATATATTTGACGTAAAGTATCACTAGATAAAAATGATGCTCTCTTAATAATACTTATCGTGGTTGTAAGTGGTGTGTTTGGATGTTGAGCAATATATCCAGGAATACGATCGAAACGATCGTATGAACATGTAATAGCAATCTTGGACAGAAGATGATTGGGTGTAGACGGATTATAGGACATTTTACACATAGCATCCCGAAAACCGATTCTTACTTGCTCTTCTAAAATGTCTATTGGCGTGCTGGGATTAGCTGCTATAGAAGACGCATGATATGTATAAAATGGGGGCTTTCGTAATATGTCGATGGGTGTACCTGGATTACAAGCAACTTCAGCACGAATTCGCCAATCCTCATGCTGAGAAAGTTCTCTTAGTAATTCAGGGCTAGTTAAATGACGGCTGGCTGCATATTCTTCCATAGTCTTACCATGTCTGAAAGTTCTATACCGAAAGTATTTCCGAAATTTCAATAATAGCTCACCTGGAGTCTGAGGATGAAACTTTACAACTCTAAGAATATGAATATCTTTATCCTCACTTAAAATTATTAGTGGGGCAGCCGTAATATTTGAATTCTTGAGAATAGCTAACCTAACTTCTTGATGTTTGCTAGTAGCCAGATTTATCAATATTCTCTCAGCAGTAGTAGGCTGTTTAGCGATCGAGATTTGATTATTCAGTGTCAGGATCTGTAAAAGCTCGATCGGGATGGCATCGATCGCAGCCAAATCGCAGAGTCGATCGTGTTTCTGGATTAACTCAGCTTCTTGTAATGCTCGAACAACAGCAGGTGGCAGAATAGACATTTGCAGAGTGTTTTCGGTTTTATAGTAGGTAGGTTCGCCGCTACAATATATTATGGCTAAGTTTAGGATGGATGAGTTATCAAGTTATGGAAACGATCGACTTGCTGCGTTCTGGTAAATTGCAGGGGATTAAACGACTGGATCTAGCTGCTGGTTTAACGGAATTCCCGATCGAGATTTTTGACTTAGCAGATTCTCTAGAAATATTGAACCTATCCGACAATCGGTTGCGGTCTTTACCTGCGGATTTGGGACGCTTACACAGGCTCAAAATTATTTTTCTGAGTAACAACGATTTTGAGGAAGTCCCTGAAGTTTTGGCTGATTGTCCGAACCTGTCGATGGTGGGATTCAAGTCTAACAAAATTAGGGTGCTGGGCGAGAATGTCTTACCTCTGGGTGTCAGGTGGCTGATTCTGACTGATAACCAGTTGGCGAAATTACCCAATTCGATCGGGAGACTCCAAAAGCTGCAAAAATTGATGTTAGCTGGAAATCAATTGCGATCGCTACCCGATGAGATGGCGGCTTGTCAAAATCTGGAACTGATTAGATTGGCTGCAAATCGCCTGGAGTTTTTGCCAAACTGGTTATTTACGCTACCTCGGCTGTCGTGGTTGGCTTATGCTGGCAATCCGTGTTGTATTGCGAACCTGTCGCCAACGTTACCTAGTATTGCGTGGGGAGATTTAACTCTCTCCGATACTTTGGGTGAAGGTGCTTCGGGAGTTATTTCAAAAGGTGTGTGGCAGTCTCCCGCACAGCCACCAACCGATGTAGCGATTAAGATTTTCAAAGGGGCGATGACGAGCGATGGTACGCCAGCAGATGAAATGAATGCTTGTCTGGCTGCTGGCGGGCATCCACATTTAGTCGGCGCGTTGGGTACAATCGTCGATTGCCCTGACAATCGATCGGGTTTGATATTATCATTAATTCCCTCGGATTACCGAAATTTGGGCAACCCGCCGAGTTTGGATAGCTGCACGAGAGATACTTATGCTGCGGGGACATCTTTTACAGTAACGGCAATTTTGCAGATTGCGATCGGGATTTCGTCGGCTGTGGCTCATCTTCATGCTCAGGGCATCATGCACGGCGATTTGTATGCTCACAATATTTTGGTGAATGCAACAGATCGCCATACTTTGTTAGGTGACTTTGGGGCGGCTTCTAGCTATGATTTGACCGATTCGATCGCTATGGCATTAGAAAGACTTGAGGTGAGGGCTTTTGGTTGTCTGTTAGAAGATTTACTCGAATGCTGTCAGGTGACGGATACTGAGGCGGAAAATTTGATACTCGATTCTCATTCCCAAAGGCTCCGCCAACGATTGGATAATTTACGGCAAAGTTGTTTGCAGCCAATTCCTGCTGTGAGGCCGTTATTTAGTAAGATCGATCGAATCTTAGCTGAAATTACAAATGAGGATTGAGTTTTAAATAGTAGGTCGGCGCGATCGTTTTAAATAATAGAATTAGCTGAGATCCTGATGGTGGGCACTGCCCACCATACAAGATAAACTTAGTCCGCGTAGCGAAAAGTGCGTTCTTGGGGTTTCCCCAAGTGAAGCACCTTTTCAAGACAGGCGGACTTTGCAACATTAACAACGATTTCAATCGTTGTGCTTTCATTAGAAATCAAAGTAAATTTCCAGACCTAATAATTTTGACAATCAACCATAAACCGAGAATACTCGCTGCTCCGAATAACACATTACTTAGAAGTTGCAATTCAGGCGTGCGGGCATTGGCAGAAACGATCGCGGCTCCGACAATTAAGGAACCGACTACCGTACTGAAAGATCGCCGATTGGCGGCATCATCGACACTATTTTGGATGCCGTCTAAGTTTTGAATCGTGATATTTAGCTTCAATGTTTCCGAGCTAAATCGATCGAGTAGAAAGCCTAATTGTCGAGGTGATTGGAGGGAGAGATTTTTTAATTCTAAGCCCGTGCGGAGGAGGGACTGCATCGGATCGTCGCCGAGCAGTTGGCGTTGAAACATGTCATTCATCAACGGGCGAACTTCTTCAAATAGATTGACTTCGGGGTTAAATTGTCGCCCGACTCCCTCTAGATTGGCTAAGGATTTGGCAAATAGTCCGATATTGCTCGGCCAGCGGAGATTGTTTCGTCGCGCCGCTTGGAGGATTTCAGCGAAGGCTTCGCTGGCATTCATATTCTGCAAGCTGATGTTGTTGTATTTGTGCAGCAATCGATCGTAATCCCATTCCAAGCGGGAGAGATTGAGTTCTCCCATCGGTTCGGCGAGTTGGAGGGTGATTTGGGCACACCGCTGGGCATCGCTATTGACGATCGCCAGGATCATTTCCATCAGAGCCGACTGGGTACGGGCATCCAGCCGCCCCATCATGCCACAATCGAGCACGGCTACTCGCCCATCATTTAGATAAAATAGATTGCCAGGATGCGGATCTGCATGGAATAAACCATCGACTAGGTATTGCTGAAAGAAGGCACGGAAACAGAGGACAGTCAGTGCTTGTCGCTCTTCCTGAATATTGCCATGATGATTTTTGCCAGTGAGCTGCGCCGCGAGAATCGGCACGCCATCAAGCCATTCTAAGACTAGTAATTTCTGGGTGGATAACTGTCGATCGATCTCTGGTACCATAATTTTGGTCGTGTCAAACCAAGTACCAGCTAATAAATTCTGGCGGAGCTTCTCTGTATATCGTGCCTCTTGGGTGAAGTCTAATTCGGCTTGGAGAGCGGTACTAAATTCTGATGCCAGGGAAACTAAATCGTAACGTTTGCCAAAGTCCGTGCCAGATAGCAGTTTAGCAGTCTGTTTGATCATGGCGATATCCCTAGCCACCAAGCGATCGATCCCTGGACGCTGCACCTTCAAGGCTACTGTCCGTCCATCTTTGAGGATGGCACGATGGGTTTGGGCGATCGAACCTGCTGCAACGGGTTGAATATCGATCTCGGTAAAGATTTCTGACGGTTTTTGGGGTAGTTGCTGAATTAAGATGGTTTCGATCTCCCGCCAATCGATCGGTGGTACATTCGACTGGAGTTCGCTCAAAGCCTCAATATATTCTAGTGGTAACAGATCGGGGCGAGTACTGAGCAATTGTCCCAGCTTGACGTATACTGGCCCCAAATCGACTAAGATACTTCGCAGGATCTCAGGGGGTGGTACATCAACTCGATCCTCCACTGGGGAGGCTTTCCCAATCGTGAGGATTTGACGCATGTAGTCCCAGCCATGATGCAGCAGAACTTCTATAATTTCCCGCTGGCGAGAACTATCGATTTTGGAAAGAGCCTGCATGGGTGAATAACTCCTGAAATTTTTGTCAATAGCGAAGTCTCGACGGTGATAAGTGGAACTATTCCCTACAACAATCCAAATCTTGTGCCGAATCCTTACCAACTATTGTATCGACATCTAAGTTCTAACGGTTGTTTGCGGTTATGACTAGCAACTTACGCTAGTAGTAGAATAGTTATGAGTCGATCTGTGGGGGAAGACTGTTCGCTGTTGACAACACGATCGGGATGACCAACATCTTAGATGCGACAATTTAATTTCAGGAGTGTTCGATCGCCATGCTGGCACATATATTAGCTGTCTTAGTCGGTACGGGTAGCGTTGGCTTGTATATTTCTGCTTTCTTCTTTCCAGAAATTCATCGCAAACAGGATTTTATCTGGAGTGGAGTTGGCTTTTTATATGCCCTGACGCTCTGGATCTACGCTCGTCAGGTGATGGGGGGTATTTTGATCGGACAAATCTCCAGTGTCGCCCTCATCGGCTGGTTTGGATGGCAAACTCTCAAGCTGCGTCAGCAACTCGCACCTGTGAGTCCACAACCGCCAACTGCTGGCACAACTAAACTTCGAGAGCGACTAGGTTTAAATCGCTCGACTGCTCAAGCGACTAAACCTATCACAACACCAACACCAGCAAAAACTACCGAGCCAGTTGCCGAACAACTGGTAAAAAATTCGATCGTGCAACCCTCTGTGAGCCAAAAAACTGCCCCTGTAGAGAGCAATCTCCCCTCGACAAAAAATCCAATCGTCCAGCCAGTCAGTCAGAAAGCTACACCGACACAGAGCGTACCTCTATCCCCACCAAAAAATTCGATCGTCCAACCCTCCATCACTCCGAAAACCGCACCCGTAGAGAGCAATTTACCTCCAGCCCAACAAATTTCACAGCCAGCCCAACCCCAGCCTGAAACTAAAACAGATTTAGCACCAAAGCTGCGCGTTGATGTTGTCGAATCGACAGAGAAAGCTTGGATCAAATTAGAAGTAAAGTCATCTCCAGCGACAAAACCTTTGGGCACCGCCATTAAACCACCTACCCCCTTATTATCAGCAGCTAGCAACCCAGAGTCTCAACCATCCGCAATTGTTGCTAAAGATCTATCCACGACATCCCCAATTGACACAATCCCAGCCACAGCACGATTAGATGAAGATTGGGAGTAGACAATTGGGAGGGAGGATCGATCTAATTAGTCAATCCATGTTCTAGCGCGTAGCGCACCAGTTCGGTACGACTATTAGTGCCTGTTTTGCCAAACAGACGACTAACATATTTCTCGACATTTCGCACACTTGTCTCAAGCTGCTTGGCGATCTCTTTATTCATCAATCCAGCAGCAACAAGATCGAGAACGCTCTGCTCGCGCGGAGTCAGATCGATCCGGATTGGCGGTGGTGTTTTGATAATGCCACTAGTGGGGTTGAGCATCCCCCGCAGTTCGGCGGCGATTTGTTTGGCAATCCCTTCCATTTCAGGATTTTGGGAGGCGGCT
>JAJAZF010000095.1 GCA_026785875.1 Chamaesiphon sp.
CTCAGCAACAAGCCGATAATCTCTTAACAGCAGGAAATCAGAAATTCGGAACTAGAGATTATGCTGGAGCGATTGCTGATTTCTCTAGAGCGATTCAAATTGCGCCTAACTTTGAAAAAGCTTTTTACAATCGCGGAGTTAACTACGATCTATCGAATAATAAACAAAGTGCGATTGATAATTATAGCCAAGCAATCCAGTTAAATCCGCAAAATTTAGCTAGTTATTTTAACCGCTCGGTTGCTAGAGATAAAATTGGCGATCGGCAAGGAGCTTTGAGCGATCTCGATCGCGTAATTGCACTTAATCCTAGCTATATAGAAGCTTATCTCAATCGGGGAAATCTGCTCCAAGCTTCAGGAGATTTGCCAGGAGCAATTAATAATTTTTCCCAAGCCATCAAAATTAAGCCCAATCGCGCTGAAGCTTATCTCAATCGTGGGTTTGCTAAAGCTAATTTGGACGATAATCGAGGCGCGATCGCCGATTACGATCTAGCAATAAAAGTTAATCCTAATTACTATATTGCTTACAATAATCGGGCATGGACGAAATCGGTATTGGGTGATACTAAAGGAGCGGTTGCTGATTACGATCGGGCAATCGCGATCGCTCCTAGCTATTACCTCAGTTACTATAATCGTGCTAATATTCGGCGGAAATCTGGTGATTATATAGGTGCAGTTACTAATTATGATAAAACCATCCAACTCAAGCCTGACTATGCTGCTGCTGACAATAATCTCGGGTTAGCCAAGAAAAGATTAAACAATTTTCAGCCAGCGATTAGTGACTTCAGTAAAACGATCGAGCTTACTGCCAATTCTGCGACAGCTTATTACAATCGTGCTGCGGCTCGTCAGGCTCTTAAAGATCGATCGGTTGCGGTGAGCGATTTTCAGACTGCGGCTAAGTTGTATCAGCAACAGGGTAATAAGCAAGAGTCAAACAATACACTTAATTTAATTTGGCAAGTTCAAAATCAGAAATGATTAATAAATTTTCAGAACACTGTAGACTTGTATTGACTTCTTTTGAAGTCTTAACTTATCGTGCTCGATCGTAAAACATCACCCACTCCTAAATTGCCATGGGCTTCATTGGCATTATTGTTTCTGACTTATGTTACTTTTGGCTGGTTATTGTACGATGCGACTAGAGATCGACAAGTCTGGTTGTTATCCGCTCTTGGGGTAGTAATTCTCGGCGGGTTTGTGAGCTATCCTAGTCGAAGTGTATCATTAAGTTTTGGTGGTTTTTTTAAGACAGATACGAGAGCATTTATTCTCATCGTCTTGGGTAGTGTTGGATCGGTATTTTTATTAACTCAACTTCAATTATTTGTAGATGTTGTTGTGTTATGTACCGCTGGATTATTAGTTAGTCTAGACTTGAAAGGGAAGGGTTGGAGTAAGTCGATGTCTTTCCTATTGATTATTGGCTGCCAATTACTGGGGATGTGTACAGGTTTATATTTAAATAATTTGCACGCGCATCCACCGACTAACTTACCAGAATATTTTTATTTAGAATATTGGATTCACTTTATCAGATGATTAAAGCTATAAAATATCTTAGCCCCCATCCCCTGATTCGATCGGTTGGACTTGATGGAAGCGATCGTAATCGAAGTAACGATCTCCATTTTTTGAAGTGTAAATAATATCGTCAAACCGATGCTCGAAGAGGATGTTTGCGGTATCATAAACATATCGAGCCGTAATGTTGTAAGCAACAGTCTCATCTACACCACTAACCAAGACACTAATATTAGCATGGCGTTGTTTTAAGTCATCCGCTGTCAAACCATAGAGTGGACTATCTAAATAGATCGGGTGCATAATCGTCCAAGTAAGAACTAGACTAGGAGTTCGCTGACGTAGTAACTTGAGTTCGTGAAACCGCCGCATAAATACCCCCTCATCAGTTACTTCATCTATAATCAAATACATCTGAGCAGTAGCTTCCAGGATGAAATTATGTCGTTCGTTCGCAACTCGAAACATTAGTGTAGGTTGACTATTTTGATTGGCAACTATGATAAATTGACTAAATAAGACTTTGGCAATCGGGCGAGAAAATCTCGCAAAAGCTAGTCCAGTTAACACCGCAATTAATAATAGACCAGCGATCGATTCGATTGTGACGATCGAATTAGCATAAAATGTCTTAGGATGGATAGCTCCATACCCGATCGAAGCCAAAGTTTGAACGCTGAAAAAGAAGGCATCACTAAAAGAACCAGGTTGTGCCCCCTCCAAGCCATCACCCCCAGCTAGATATGCCAATGCAAATAAAGCATTTAGCAACAGATACGCGATCGACACAATCCCCACAAATCCAATCCAGGGAACAGTTAGCAGCAAATGGTAAGGGTCGCGCCAATGGTGATACCATTTGCCCATACCCTGGATCGTAAATCTACCGTCCTGATTTTCAATCCTTACAGTACGATGATGGTGACGGAATTTATTTTTCATAACGATCGATTTAGATGAATGTAGTGAATGCAGTTGGGATAGATAATTTACCAATACTCGATGAGGAATCGATCGACGAGCAGCAATCGATTGAATTAATTGTCGATAGCGATGCCGAACCTCGGCTCGATGCCTGGCTGAGTGTGCAATTGCCAGATTTTTCTCGATCGCGATGGCAAAAACTGATCTCTTTGGGGCACATTCAAATCGCGAATCGGGTTTGTAGTGATAAAAAGTATAAATTGAAAGCTGGCGATCGAGTGTGTGTCCACATCCCAGAGCCAGAGCCACTCGATCTCGTTCCTGAAGCCATCCCGCTCGATATCCTCTATGAAGACGAGCATCTGCTGATTGTGAATAAACCCGCAGGAATGGTAGTTCACCCCTCTGCTGGACATAGTGCAGGTACTTTAGTTCATGCCTTACTCGCCCATTGTCCTCTCTCTAGTATCGGCGGGGTTCAGCGTCCTGGTATCGTTCACCGCTTAGACAAAGATACCACTGGCGCGATCGTCATCGCTAAGACCGATTTTGCCCACCAACACCTCCAACAACAGCTTCAGGCTAAAACTGCTAGGCGAGAGTATTTAGGGATAGTCTACGGCACACCTAAGGTCGAGAGCGGGACGATCGATCTACCTGTCGGACGACATCCAGTCGATCGGCTCAGAAATACGATCTTGCCAATCGAACAAGGTGGTAAATCTGCGGTTACTCACTGGCAGATCGAAGAAAGATTGCGAAGTTTTAGCCTGATTAAATTTCGGCTGGAAACTGGGAGAACTCATCAAATCCGCATTCATGCTGCCAAAATGGGACATCCGATTGTCGGCGATCCCGTTTACGGTTCGGGTAGATCGATCGGCGTGAATCTCCCTGGGCAAGCTCTCCATGCTTGGCATCTACAGCTAATTCACCCACAGACAGGGGATCTGGTTAGTGTTACGGCACCTATTCCCAGTTATTTTCTAACTTTGCTTCAAGTCTTACGCAATCGTTAGAGCGATTCAGCTCCCATCCCACTAGAAATGGATGATTAGCAACCTAAAATCTCTACTATTACTCAGTGGCAACGCCGTACTTTAATTAATAGTAGCGTCGTTGGAAATTTATAAACATTGCTCCTCACTCGTATTTTCGAGCGGGAAGATAAATCGTTTATCACTCGAAGAATTAGTATTGACAATGTATAACGGCAGAGAGACTGAAGGACAAACTTCTTCTACTGGCTGCTGATTATTTGGATCGACAATTGCTTTGAGAATATTGAATAAACGATTTTTTACAGGCTGAGAAACTATCTGCCCTACTCCATCATGGAGATCGGAACTAGCAAATCTTCTCCCTTGGTCTATCTCTAGAGATGATACTGCTAAAGGAAATTGCTGATTTGATGTATGCTGTTCGGATGTGTGCAACTGGGCGGCGAGCCAACCTTCAGGATGTCCCACCAGACTATTTACAACAAAGTTATTTACCATTTCTCCGCTCCCCGATTCTATCTCCCCCCTCTTCTGTGGATCTTTTTCATCCTCACTCGCAATACTGGGCAAAAATCCAAATTTACGATCGCTATCTTCGGGTGAATTGTGAGCGCGATCGGCATTTTCTAAGTTTTGAGATTCTGAAACTGGCACCCCAAACTGTGTACGATCGAGTTGAGCGATCGGAAGTGAGCGATCGTGACGCTGAAATGGTGCTGACTCCTCTGGGTTAAGATTTTTACCGCTTAATGCAGGTGGAACGGAAGACTTGGTATCCAAGCGAGCGGCTGGGATGGAGGCTACGTCAATTACAGGCAACGATGATGTGAGTGGTGTTGGAGTTGCAAGTATATCGGTTTGCTCTGGCAAATTTCGCAAAATTCCTCGCTCGTACTCAGGCGTGAAATTATAACGCGGTTTACCCAACCGCTGCCAATCTTTGAGGATGTTATCGATGGATTTGATTTTGTACCGTCCTCGGTAGAGAGACTCGACGATCGCCTTGACAATCCAAGTCGGATCGTATGTTTGTAACCAAGTATCGATCGGGGTATCGACTTGATGACCATCAAGTTCTAACCCGTAAAGATCGATGACTCTGATGATAAAGTTTTTGTGAAATTGGCTCATTAAAAAGTGGGATCTTTGATACCCCCGCTTGTAATTAACTATGAAGTTAGCTTGACTGATAAATGAGATCGTCGCCGAACAACTAATAGATAAGTACTAATATCTCGACCAACCTAAAGTTAGATGGCTGATGAGACGTTTAACTACTAAATTGTGGGTGATGGGATCGGAAAATTAATTATATAGGTATTTTCTAATTTAAACCTTAGCGACACAATCTGTAACGTTCAAACAGCTTACGCCCAAACTATTTATCAGTTTGGTTAATTAATGTAATTGTTTCTGTGTTGTAGTTTACACTAAATTAAACATTTTGGCATCATTGATGACTTCAATTAATTTCGACCGCTTAATAATAGTTCTAATGAACTGATTTGAATGACTTTGGCTACTACTATACCAACGAGGATACTTATTAAATAAAAATCCCGAGCCTTGGCACTCTAGAAAAAGGATGCCGATAAGGATCGGGATTAAGTTAATAGTTGATTTGTGCTATTGTAGCCGATCGAGTCGAGCCAATCATAGATATCAGCGTAGCCGCTGATCTCTAATAGCGTTAGCGAACATTTGCAGTTTCAACAACTTTATCAATCAATCCATAAGTCATAGCTTCTGCGGCTGACATAAAGTTATCTCGATCGGTATCTTTTTCAATCTGTTCCAACGTTTGCCCCGATCGATCTGCCATTAATTGATTGAGCAGAGTGCGTGTTTCCAGAATATGCTTGGCTTCGATTTGAATATCCGATGCCTGCATCCGTCCGGTACCACCCAAAGGTTGGTGAATCATGATCCGCGCGTGGGGTAGTGCTAGACGCTTGCCAGGACTGCCAGCAGCCAGCAAGAAAGCACCCATCGAAGCAGCTAAACCTACACAAATAGTGACTACTTCTGACTTGATATGTTGAATCGTGTCATAAATTGCCATCCCTGCGGTGATTTCACCACCAGGAGAGTTGATGTAGAGATAGATTGGTTTGCTGGAGTCTTCTGAGTCTAGATACAGCATATAAGCGACGATCGCATTTGCCATACCAGCATCAACTTCTTCAAATAGAAAGATAATCCGTTCGCGGAATAATCGATCGTAGATATTAATCCACTGCTCGTTAGAACTACCAGGCAAACGATAAGGAACACTAGGAACGCCGATTGACATAGTAATGAGGGGGAGGGTAGAGAGGTTAGAGCTAGAGAACTGGAAGTTCTTTGGTGCTTTCGAGGACTCGATCGATCAGTCCATATGCTTGCGCTTCGTGAGCAGTCATATAAAACATCCGTTCGCTATCTGCCAGGATTTTTTCGGAAGTTTGCCCCGTAGTTTCCGCAAATACATCAACGATGGTTGATTTCTTGGCTAAAATTTCGGCAGCATTGACGATGATGTCCGAGGCTTGTCCGCGAGTACCAGCCCGATTGGGCATTAGCGCGATCGTGGCATTGGGTAGACTTGCTCGTTTACCTGGAGCACCAGCAGATAGTAATAGTGTCGCAATTCCCATTGCTTGCCCCAGACAAATCGTGTATACCTCTGACTTGATGTGCTTGATGGTATCGTAGATCGCCAATCCAGCCATCACCGACATCATCCCGACTTCTACACCCGCCATCCCTGCGGCAACAGGATCGCCGAGGGAGTTGATATAGAGATAAATAGGTTTGGTATTATCGACTGACTCTAGGTACAGCAACGATGACACCATACTATTTGCCAGTCCATCAGTAATCGGCTGATTGAGAAAGATAATTCGTTCCTGGCTCATCCGCGTGTAGATATTAATCCACTGCCAAGCAGAACTTCCAGGTAAGTTATAAGGTACTTTTAAAATCCGATCGACAGACATAGTTAAATCAGTTGAC
>JAJAZF010000096.1 GCA_026785875.1 Chamaesiphon sp.
ATGTTCGCGGTGCAGCACAAGGGATCTTACAAAACTTCAGTCGTCAGCAAGTGACTGAGTTAGTCGTCTTACTTCACCGAGCAATCTCTAATTCTAAGCAAAATTAGTCGTCCCTAGATCTGAGGGAACATCTTGCCATCTTCCCTCACCTACAGCCCGAATTGCTTCGGTGAGGTTAACTTCTCCAGTGTATAGTGCTCGACCGACGATCGCGCCAGTAACACCCACAGTAGAAAGCGACAATAGACTGAGTAAATCGCGTAGCGAACTTACTCCACCCGAAGCAATTACTGGAATCTCAATCCCGCTAGCTAGTTCTCGAAGTGACTCTAAATTTGGCCCTGTCATTGTGCCATCACGGTAAATATCTGTATAAATAATTGCCGCTACACCCATTGCTGCCATCCGTTTGGCTAAATCTGTCGCCAGCACTTGGGAAGTCTCCAACCAGCCTTTGGTGGCAACTTTGCCATCTCGCGCATCAATCCCGACGACAATCTGTTGAGGATATTTTTGACACAATTCTTGGACTAGTTGGGGTTGCTCTACTGCAACAGTGCCCAAAATTACTCGATCGATCCCCAAACTCAATAACTGGATCGCACTTGCTTCAGTTCGCAGTCCCCCACCCACTTGAATTTGAACTGGTTGGCTGGCAGTTGTTTTCACCATCTCTACAATACTAGCGATCGCGGCTAGATTGACTGGATGACCAGCTTTAGCACCATCTAAGTCTACCACATGTAACTTATTGGCACCCTGTTCGAGCCATGAGCGAGTCATCGCTGCGGGATTGTCATTAAATACCTGCGACTTGTCATAATCGCCTTGATACAGTCGCACACATTTACCATCTAATAGATCGATCGCCGGAAAAATATCCATAATTTTAAGCATAGTATCGAAAACAGCTCGATCGAATTATACAAACAAAGCACGATCGCTGTTCGAGCGTTCCTGTTGAATATGAGCAGATCTAAAATTTTCAACCTTCAACTGATTTGGGTCGGTTTTCCCGCCACAACAGCGACAGCCATAGGAGACAATAGAAATGTTCAGATCTATAAATTGAACCATGATTGTTTCTAATTGGCGTAAAGCACTATTACCGATTTTATTATCGGTAGTCTTACTATTTTCAGCTTGCTCGAGTAAAGAACCATCCAAATACGCCCAAGTCCAAAAAGACACCACAGGCAGAAACGCACCCGTCGCCGTCGCCAAAAATGCCGAAGCTGGCGGTGATTTTAACAAATTTTTCCCTGAAGGCAGTGCTGGCTATGCACGAGTATTCTCCCAAGAGAAGAAAGGCTTTGCTGAAGCAAAACTGAACAAAGGCGGTAAGAATGTTGCGGTATTGTCTATCAGTGATACCAGTAGCCTACCTGCTGCGGCAAAAAAATATGAAAAGAGTATCAGCAAACTCAATAATTATCCATTGCTAGACGAACCAGCACTCAAAAGCACTGGGGTATTAGTCAATAACCGTTTCCAAGTCAAAGTAGCTTCTCGCGATCCCTCATTTACGGCTGAAGATCGTCAACTCTGGCTCCAAAAGTTCAATCTAGGCGGATTATCCACACTCAAGTAGTCAACTAATAATTGTAATAATCTTCAGGAGTTAGCTGTGAGCAAATCAATTTTTGAACTAGTAGACGAGTTACCCACAGGGGGACTAACCGTCATGTCATTGAATGCCCTAGATTTTGTCATCCCTGGACAATGGCAGAATATTGTTGGGTTTGATAACACGATCAAACTAGTCACTGGTACCGACGATCCAGACTATATCCAAGCGATCGGCGAACGCGCAGTTGCTTTGTATAATGACAAACGTGAAGGCTATCAGACTGCCATGTGGCTCTACAATACTGTAGACTCAGGTTCCCGTCTGCTCGGTGCGGCAGCCATCGCCAATAAAGTTGGTCAGAAATTCTCGATGCTGGGCTTCTTGGGTAATATCACTCCAAAAGCAGAAACCGCCCAAACTATTGACTTGAGCGTCAAATTAGTAGCCGAAATCGTTGCTTTCTGTCAGATTAATGGTATTCCTGGCGATAGTGTCGGTGACTTCCTGGCTGCTCTAGGCGATTATGGTGGTGAGTCACTGATGCGAATGGCAGCTTTAGTCTGTTTTGATGGGTTGATTCCCTTAGGCCCAGATTTTATCGGCATGGTAATGGATAAAATGGGCGGAATGTCGCCGAAGGAATTAGAAGGGAACCAAACTTTCAAAGGTATTAAAGACCAAATTCCTGGCGGCGATACGGGCGGAAAACTGGGCTTTATTACTGAAAGTTTTGGTTCTGTGAGTGGCTGGATGAGTGATTTTGTAAGTTCGCGGGGATTAACGCCACAGACAGTTGTCGGCAATCTTCGTAACTTTGTCGAGATCACCGATGATAAGCTCGATTATCTGGGTGCATTTCTTGATGTGAGTACCAATTATTATAGTCATACTGGTACTCAAACACTTGCCAGACGCTTAATCGAACGTGCAGCAGCAGAAATGTAAGATCGATCTTAACAGTTGACAGTTGACAGTTGACAGTTGACAGTTGACAGTGAAGTTTTTAGGCAGAGGATTGGAGCAACTGCCTTGCTTGGGTCTTTTGCATGGACGGGAAACCCGTCCGCAAAGACTCCGCAAAAACAATCCACCTAAATGTGGGGGCTTAAATCCCCTGCGCTTGGGTTAACGATCGATCTTCACCCTAATTTTTGGAGGATGTGTTGGCGTAACGCATCCTCCAAAAATTATTGATGCGTTACGGCTATCGTCTAACACATCCTCCGAAAGTACAGATTATTTAATTCTCATTCCTAAGCGATCGATCCCGATCCAAGTTACCTACTTGTGTTCTGACAAAACTTTGGTATACTAGTAATCTGTGCGGCAGCATGGCCAAGTGGTAAGGCAGAGGTCTGCAAAACCTCCATCCCCAGTTCAAATCTGGGTGCTGCCTCTAACAAAAAACCCCTAGTTTCGACTAGGGGTTTTGCGATTTATAGGTTATGGACAATTTAAGTAAGATGTGCTAGTCAAGTGTAACAATCGATCGTTTGAGCCGATACCTTACGTACTAATACATCTTCCCAAGTCCACGAAATATTAATGAGTTTTTACAGGTACAGCATTAGTCGATTGGATTGGTTTCCGAGGATTGAGGCTGCGGAAATACATCCCACCGATCGTCACTAAAAATCCGACATAAGCTACTGCTGGAACTAAATAGAGCTTATCGGTGTAGCCAAATAAGGCACTCAATAGCAAACCAGGAAATTTATCTTCTGGCAATACCTTGCTTGTATTCCAGACTAACCTGCCCAGATTGCAAGAATGCACCTTGGTAAACTTTTCATAGAAAAAACACATCCCTGCTGACTGTCGATCGCTTTGAGCTATTGTAGCGATCGCTGTATCGAAATGTCCTAAAGACGACACCACCAAACCCGATACGATCATTAATAACAATACGCCCATAATTTGGAAAAAGCGGCGGATATTAATTTTCACGCCCCACTTAAACAATAACGCCCCAATTCCAGCGGCGACACTCAATCCCGCCACCGAGCCGAGGGAAGGAATCAAACCTTGTTGAAACTTCGCCACGATAAATAAGACAGTCTCAAAGCCTTCTCTCAAAATGGCTACAAACACTAGGGTAAACACACCCCAGCCCGCATTTGTCACCATTGCCCGATCGATTGCGCCTTCTACCTGTACCTTCATAAATCTGGCTTGCTTGGTCATCCAGATTAACATCCAACTGAGCATGACGATCGCCACTAGCCCAAAAATCGCTTCTAGAAATAATTCTAGTGTCGCCGCATAGGGATTTTGGGATTGCGACAATGCTTGCGCTGCTTGGGATAGAGCTACCCCGACGATGCCACTCGCGGCAATCCCCGCTGCGACGGCTGCGTACACCCAGATACTCAAGTGGCTTTGTTTAGCTTTTTTGAGACAAGCCAAGACAATACCGACCACTAGGGCGGCTTCTACCCCCTCTCTGAGAGTAATTACAAAAGTCGGTAAAGCTGAACTAAAATCCACAATCTTGATTCCTTGCGTTTAAAATTTAATCTGCGATAATAACCAAATAGAATCTGAACATTTGGATTCTGTTTGGTTAGGGAATTATTTGCTAGCAACAGTGGCGATAATTTTTTGAGTACTTTGCTCGATCGCAGTTACTAATTTACCAACTTCTGCGGGTGTTTTCACCGGAGTTGCTGGAGGCATCGCTGTGGGCCATGCAGTTGTGAGTTGCTTGAGATTTTCAGCAATTACTTTATGCTCTTCGGGACGATCTTTTGCCATTGTCGTAGCAATTTCTTTGTACAACATATTGGCATAAACAATAAAGCCCCTAGAGTCTTGATACTCGATCGCGGCTTTGATTTTACCGTCAGTTATCGCCGCACCATATTCGGAATTAGCAGTATCTAATAAACCGTTAATTACTCGCAGTATAAAAGTGGGAGATTTGCGTTGAGACTCTGGTAATACAGCGATTGCGCCATCGATCGATTGCATTGATTCTTTGAAATTAGTAGTAACTTTATTATTATCTTTAGCTCCAGCTTTTACCAAATCTTCAAGCGTAATCAAAGTCGTTTTAAATTCTTTGACTTTGCGCTCGTTTAGTTGGTCTGCTACATCTGTATAGATTTCTTCAACTGGATGACCGATATGGGGTTCGGCATCTTTAGGCTTGTTCAGATCGAGCAATTCTTTGGCTACAAATAGATGCCCTTTCATTAGTCCCAATTTGACCATGTAGTCAGCATCTTTTTCTACTCCAGTGAGGACGATATCTTCAATTGTGACTAAATCTTTAATTTGGTCGAACTGCTGTTGGTCGATAACTTTCTTTGCTACTAAATCTTCAGGTGTTTTATAAGGACGTTCGGCTTGAATTTTATTAGATAGAGCTGGAATACCTAATTTAGCTTCTAATTTATCGAGTTCTGACAAGATCGCACTATTAATATTAATTTTCTTACCGCCACCATGTTTCATACCTGCCATTTCTGGCGTAGCTGCTGTCGTGGCTGGATTTGTGGGCGGACTAGTAGTTTCTGCGGTCTTGGTAGTGGTGGTATTATTACAAGCACTAATTACAATTGAAGCTGCAAAAGCAATAATGGATATTTTAATGTATTCTTGGTTTTTCATAAAAATGATGTTATGTATCGAAGCTTCGATTCAAGCAACTGCAATCTAATTTAATCGCGTCAAAAATTAGCTCGAAAGTAAACACTCTCGGTGTAAAGCAGCCTAAACGGCTCGTTGGCAAATCCGCTGCAAGAACATCGATTCCAACTATGTATGGAAAAATCGCTGTTTAATCACTTTAATTGTGTACTTAATGAAAACTAATGTCAACTTATTTGCAATTAATTTCTATTAGGCTACTGAAATTACCTTAAATGAACCCATACATCCATTTTCAGCGATCGAATCTTGGTGGGGATGAAACATAAATTCGCCTGGATACTTAAACTCGAACTCCAAAATATGTCGTTCTGCCGTTCCCATCGTAATTACATCGGTGCTATGAGTGGGCTGTAGCGTCATTCCGGTAGGGTATACCCGAAACATATTCGCATGGAGATGGAATGTCACTACCGGATCGATTTCGATCAGATTTAGGACATATAGCCGAATTAATTGATGCTGATAAATCTCGATCGGGTGCATCATATAGTAATCCGGCACACCATTAAAAGCATATAACTCATTTTTGCCATCATCATTGGTATCATAGCCACCCATGAGCAGTACCATTTCATCAGCCACCGGGCGAGGTTCGGGCGGATCGATAATCAACATCCCATATAAACCCTTCCCGATATGGCGCGTCACTGGTGCAACGTGACAATGGTAAAGATGCAATCCATAAGGTTCCGCCTCAAACTCATAGATTGTACCCGTACCATTGCGAATCGGTTTGATCCCATCCATCGCCGCTGGATGAAAACCATGAAAATGGAGCGAGTGAGCGTGCCCAGCCCGATTGAGGAAGGATACGCGAATCAGTTCGCCAGCTTTGGCTCTCAATGTCGGCCCAGGTACTCTACCATTAAAATTCCAACTGTTGAATGATACAGCGGTATTCAACTGAAGCGTCGTATTTCCAGCTACCAATCTAAATTCCCGCACAGTCCGCCCATTTTCCTGCTTGACAGTACCATAGTCAAAATCCCGCAAAGTCTGCATCGGACTAAACGTATTGCCCATAGTGGGGCTATTGGCGGGGACTACGGGGATTCTGGCGATGGGTTGGGGTTGGAGTTGTTGCCAAGCGAGGGTAGTTGTAGCAAGCCCCAATCCTGCCAAGCCGTATTTGAGCAACTGACGACGTTGCAGGAGCGGATTGTGGATGAATCGATCGAGATTAGACATCAATGCTGATAGAAAATCATATTAATTAGCTATTATAACGAGCGATTAAACTAATTAATAATAATTAGCATTATGTCTGAGGATTTTGTTGGTGTAATCCGACTACGCTGCTTTCAAGTAGCCTCGGAGCGGGATCATCGCGCATCGTCTTTGCGTTTTCCTGTTCCCTCTATATCTAACGGTCGAGACTAATTACCAAAAAATTAGCGTAAACTACCAGAAGTGAGTGATTGTATCCATTGAGAATTTATTTCTACAAAGTTAGTGCGCCTTATGGTTGCTTTTCTAACTTTTCGCCACACTCGATCGAGTTGGCGGGCAAAAGTTGGGCAACTGTCGAACACTATTATCAGGCGCACAAGTTTCAGGGCACAGAATTTGAGTATTTGATGCCGGAAATTCAAGCCGCAGCAACTCCAGAACTTGCGGCAAAAATTGGGCGTGACTGCAAGCATCAACCCCGCCCAGATTGGGATCTAGCCAAGTGCGATCTGATGTATCGTGCTGTCTGGCAAAAATTTAGTCACCATTTGGATATTCAGCAGATTTTACTCGATACACTGGATCTAGAAATCGTTGAGGATTCGCCTGTAGACCACTTCTGGGGCTGTGGAATCGATCGAAATGGTGCCAACCATCTCGGACGCATCTTAATGCTGGTCAGGGACGATCTCCATCGCGATTCGGTAGAGCCGACGTTACCATTTCGAGCATAATTTAGAATCGATCGATGTGGAGATGCCGGAAAATTTAGGGTAGGGGTAAGTGATGACTTACCCCTACCCTGACTTTGGAGATCTGTCGATCGGGTCGTTAGAGCGCAGAGTTGCCCGTTCCGGGTGCTCGTAGCTCATCTAGTGACAGATGTGGTATTTCAGTATATACCGAGTCTAGTAAGACATCGAGAATACCTGCCGATCGAGCATTATCGATCGCTTTGTGGCTAATTAATTCGCCCACATTCAAAATCACCTCATCCTGACGATCGAGAATAACTCTAGTCGTTGGACGACCTAACGCTCCCTTAATCCGCTTTTCTTCTAGTGCTTGTGCGCTCCGTCCCTGTAAATCGCTAGCGGTTTCTTTTACCCGATCCCAGATATTGGCAGCACCTTCTTGGAGGCGTTCGCTAGTAGCCGCCGTTGTGGTTTGGAGTCGATCTCCTGTAGCTGTAGCTAGAGTGCCCGCCTGAGACTGTGCTGCACCTGAAGGAGACAAGCCCACTGCCTCGAGCAAGGCGGACTCCTGACGAGTTGCCTTAGCACGAGCGATCGCCTGAGCGGTGATGATTTGCCCTTGTGCGGCGATGATATAGCCTTCTGGCGTATAAATCGCTCTTTGTGCCCGTCTGCCTTGAGCTTGCTCGATTGTCAAGCCAGCAATAGTAGTATCGAACCGATCCCTCAACGGATCGGTCAAACTTCCACCAGCCGCACGATACAGTTCGTCAAGTACTTCCAGACGTTCTGCCGCATCGGCGACTCTAGTCGTAATCGTTTCCCCTGCTAGCACTAAACGATCGCCACTAGGGAGATTGACTGTTTGCTGTGCGACCTTATTGACAACAAAGGCTTTCTGAGCTGCTCGATCGACGATTGTGTCTGTCACTCTGGTAGTAGCAGCTCGTCCGGCTGCCTGCATCTTTTCGCCAGCGACTTGTGCAGTCTCCTGCATTTTATCACCAGCGATCTGGGCAGTCTCCTGCATTTTATCACCAGCCACTTGTGCAGTTGCCTGGATTTTTGCACCAGCGATCTGGGCAGTCGCCTGGATCTTTTCGTTAGCATTTTGGATCGCAGCTTTTAAGCCGCCGACTTGTTCTTCCATCAAGCCAACTGTTTCTACAGGTACAAACGCCACATCCTCACCAATTTTCAAAGCTTGGGGAGCAGGTACGAACGATCGACCCGAATAAGCGTCAGCAAACATGCCTCCCGAAGCTTCGTAACCTTCGACAATACCTGTCTTTTCATCAAAATAGAGATCGATTAATTTACCTAGATCGCGACCATCTGTAGTCATGATTCGGGTACCGTTGAGAATATTGTCATTCTCCAAAATCCGATGAATATTAGCGTAATCGTTAGAAGGAGCGATCGCCTCGCGAGAAGGTACAATCACTGCATCAACACCGATTGCATTGACCAAATACAGTGGCAATACTTTAGCACTGCTAAACCAGCCGCTTTCATCAATCAGGAATCCTAACAAGCAATTTTCATTTTGGTCGAAGATCAGATCTTTAATCGTTGCAATTTTTTCGCCTGAGTTATATGAGACAACAGGCTTACCAATGATATCTTTTCCTTTACGCACGATCGTTATCTTCCTTGAATGTAGACATTGGATAATTTGGATATAACGATGAATTGGTATATAGAATACTTAACGTTGCGGTGGATACTGAATCGGGTCTGACAATCTTCTAGGCTGACTAGTAGTCATATGATCGTAACCAAAGCCTGAGACCAGATTTATATCACCTGAATATTCCAGTACACCGACACCGACGATCGCCACCAACAAGGCAATTCCAAGATATCCAGGAGCTTTTGAGGGTCTACCAATTAGTCGTGGCATAAAATTTAGGAGAAATTTTGATAAGAACTGATACTCTTAATGTTATCAATTCAATCGTGAATTAATAATCGGTCGATTGGTATAAAAAAAGTTACCTACTTGGTGCCTGATTAGGTAGATTTACCACACATTTACCTCTCTCCAAAGGCTTCTTCAAGAAGCCTTTGGATCTGTCATAACCGATGTGGCGATCGCCTCCATTAATTAGGTGTTCCGAGTTAGGCAAAAAAAACTTAGGCAGTAACTGCCTAAGTTCCCATTTATGAAAATACCAACTGTTCATTCAGATCGACTAGCTCAACTATTTATTAAGCTCATTCTTGGCATTTTCGATTCCATCACGCATCTTGTCGCCTACTTTATTAGCTACGTCAGCAACTTTATCTTTAGCATCTTCGATGCCTTCACTGACTTTTGCTCCAGCTTGTTTAGCCTTACCTGCGGCTTCATCTTGGGAACTACCAGTCACTTTACCCACAACTTCTTGACCTTTGCCTTCAGCCTTTTGGGCTGCTGCTTTCGCGCGATCTTCGATACTCATGATATTCTCCGTTAAGGGGTTTTTATTTGAACTGTTCTTACAATACAGCCGTTTATCGATATTTCTCTCTACTCAAAGATATACTCATCGGTGTGTAGATCGGCGCGCTCGATCGGTCGATCGACTGTCCACCCATATGCCAATAGATAGAGAATATTTTGTCGCTCGATCGGCTGTGATAAACGATCGAGCGACAAAATTTTAGGTTTCGGTAACTTTGTCAGCAGTAGAGCGATCGGGTACAATCCGATGAGCTTCTTCGATATTTTCATCTTTCATCACCAAGCAAGCCTCAGCCAGAGTCTGAGGTTTTCCCTTGGTTGCGGTGGTCACAATTCGTTGAGCCTCACTTTCATTTTGCTCTTTCATCGCTGACAAAGCTTCAGTAAAAGTTTGAGATTTTTCCGTAGATTCAATTGCTACGGCTGGAGTTTTGTCTGGAGTAATATTTGTACTATCCATAGTATTCTCAGGTGTGTAATGCACACAACTAAACGAACTAATACTATACGATCGATCTCTAGCTCAACTCTCTATCTAATTATATATTTTACGACATTAAGATGGGAGTGAAGATCTCACTTCCCACTTCCA
>JAJAZF010000097.1 GCA_026785875.1 Chamaesiphon sp.
AGCCATCATACCAGTATGGATTTCTAGATAACCGTAATTGGGTGCTTCAAATATGAGTCGTTGCCCAGGAAAAACAACTCGCTCAAAATACCAATTGTGAACATTGGTAATTCTGGCAACTTGAATCTGGCTGGTGCTATTAACATAGCAGCAACAAATCTCATCAGCATTGTCTTGGGGTAAGGGATCGAGAATGTGAGCCATAATAATCTATTTCACCTGGTGCCCAGAAAAAGATTTACACTCTCAAGGTATCACTCCTATTTAGCTCAAAGCTGTAAAGTCTACTACTTTTTGACTCTGCTGGAGATCGTTCGCGCTAGAGGTACACCGGAATAGCAAATGTCCATCTAATCTCACTCTGAGCCTACCTTTCCCCTCAGATTTTGTGTAAAGTTATATTAAAGGCGTTCATAAATCCCATCAGTTGAGAATATGGCTGCGATTCCGATTCCGCCAAGACGCATTGCAGATCGATCGGCTCAACTGCATTCTAGAGATTGTGAAAAAATTATATATATTTAACCATTAATTAGAACCACTACCCTAATTTCCTAATTATGAACACACGAATTCTTTACTGTCGCCTACCTTGCAATCCAATTTTCCCGATCGGGGTTGTATATTTATCAGATCACGTTCACAAGCAGTTCCCTGATGTCGAGCAAAGGATCTTTGATGTGGGAGCGGTACCACCACTAGATTATGGTACTGCACTGGATGCCGCGATCGACCAGTTCCAACCGAACTTATTAGTTTACTCCTGGCGGGATATCCAAATCTATGCACCCGTGGGCGGACGCGGTGGAAATCCGCTTCAGAACTCCTTTGAGGTGTTCTACGATCGCAACCCCTTAAAGAAGCTACGCGGTGCCTTAGGTGGGGCGCGGATGTTGACTAGTCACTATACCGAACTGTGGCGGAATATGTCGCTGATTAAGCGCGGACTAAAACGCGCCAAAAAATATCATCCCACTGCGAAGTTAGTTGTCGGTGGTGGTGCCGTGAGCGTATTCTACGAGCAGCTAGCTAAAAGTTTACCAAAAGGTGCGATCGTCTCGATCGGCGAGGGCGAAGCCTTGCTAGAAAAGATTATTAGAGCTGAAGATCTCAGTAGCGAACGCTGCTATATCGTTGGCGACGCGCCGCGCAAAGGCTTGGTACACGAACCGCCGACACCGATCGAAAAGACGGCATGTAACTATAATTATATCGAGACAATTTGGCCGGAATTTAGCTACTACTTACAAGATCGGGATTTCTATGTAGGGGTACAAACAAAACGCGGGTGTCCTCACAACTGTTGTTACTGTGTTTATACAGTCATTGAAGGTAAACAGGTGCGGATCAATCCGGCTGATGAAGTCGTCGCCGAAATGCGCCAACTTTACGATCGCGGGATTCGGAATTTCTGGTTTACAGATGCTCAGTTTATCCCAGCGCGACGGTATATCGATGATGCGATCGAACTATTGCAAAAAATTGTAGCCAGCGGGATGGAGGATATCAAATGGGCGGCTTATATTAGAGCTGACAATTTGACTCCCGAACTCTGCGAACTGATGGTAAAAACGGGGATGAATTATTTTGAGATCGGCATTACCAGCGGTTCTCAAGAACTAGTCCGAAAAATGCGGATGGGGTACAATCTCCGCACAGTCTTACAAAACTGCCGCGATCTCAAAGCTGCTGGTTTTGAAGATATGGTATCGATCAATTACTCATTTAATGTGATTGACGAACGCTTTGAAACTATCCGCCAAACGATCGCCTACCATCGTGAAATGGAAAAGATCTTTGGTGCAGATAAAGTCGAACCAGCGATCTTCTTCATTGGGTTACAACCTCACACTCATTTAGAAGAATATGCCTTCAAAAATGATGTAATCAAACCTGGATATAACCCAATGAGTCATATGCCTTGGGTAGCCAAAAAACTCCTCTGGAATCCCGAACCATTAGGCTCATTCTTTGGCGAAGTCTGTCTCCAAGCCTTCCGCGATAATCCTAATGATTTTGGACGGGAAGTGATGAATATTCTCGAAGCCCGACTCGGTAAGTCAGAGCTGGAAGCAGCACTTACGGCACCGATAGAGGTGAAGCAGTTAACTAAGGTTTAGGTAGTATTTTAGCAATAATCTTAGCAGCCCGATCGACTCATTTAGATCTCGATCGGGCTGCTATTTAGTTGATAGTTGATAGTTGACACTTCGGCTACGCTCAGTGCAAGTAGTTGATAGTTGATAGTTGATAGTTAAGTGAAAGTAGGATAGAACTGCCCACCAGTTACAGTTTACATAATTAAATATGGTTGGCAATCTTAATGTTGTGAATAAAAATGAGGTAACTAGCTGGTGAGAATCCGTACAAAGACATGCGATCGATGTCAGCAGCTCTCAGATATTTTATATCGAATTCAAGCCGATAACTCTGGTAAATGGCAATTTTTTTGTCATGATTGCTGGCAATTGCTAAGTCAAAATAATCCCAATTATATCTATGGTGGTACTTGGAAAGCACGTAAAAGCTAAAGCTTATCATCTCTATATCTAGAGTTTATCAATGATACTTTACCAATCGTATTCATCACAATATCTCATCGATTAATGGTTGCGCGATCGAGAGATTTTAGGTTAGTTTAGAGCGATGTCCCTTATCGCAGGAACTATAGATATGAAGCAGTCACTTATCGCTCCGATTGAGGCTACCACTCCTGTTGCAGTATCGAGCGTACCCTGGTATGCCAAATTCAATCGCGGTCATATCGTGCGGGTTTTAGAATTAGTGCAAGATACGATTGCTATTTCTCTATGTATTGGATTGTTTTGTGTGATGGTATTGCAACTGAAAGAGATTTTTCTGTCGCTAATTACCACCTTGAACTTTCATGAGATTACCGCAGATATTTTATTTATTTTAATTTTAGTCGAACTGTTTCGGTTGTTGATTATTTATCTACAAGAGCAGCGAGTTTCGATCGGGGTATCGGTAGAAGTGGCGATCGTATCTGTACTGCGAGAGGTGATTGTCAAAGGTATCCTAGAAGTCCAATGGCAACAGGTGATGGCGACTTGTGCATTTTTGATTTCGATGGCGATCTTGATGGTGGTGCGGGTATGGATTCCACCAACGTTTGAGGGGATCGATCCAGAACACCAAGTTTCTAGTCGGCTCAAAGTGAGCAAACATTTAGATTGAAGTCAGGCTGAGGTAATGCAAAGGGCAATTTAGATAGATCTCTATCGATTGAGCGATCGTTCGTCGGCAAAAATATAGTATAAATGGGACATGTAAACTTACCACAGATTAACGATCGTGAAATTGAACATCATCCAGTCAATGTCTAATCTCAGACGGTATTTAATGCAAGCGATCGGTGCAATAGTATTGACGCTCGCGTTCTGGCAGGGACTATCAATCAATGTTGATGCTGCGATCGCCGCGAGTGTCCAGCCAGGACTTGGTAGCAGCACTACTATCGTCAAACAGGTAGCGAATATGGAAAATCGCGAACCAGGGCGGATGGACTCAGCCATGAAAAATGACAAAAATCCTGCCAGCGCGCTGCTAGAGACAGCAGAAACTGGTGTCAAGATCGATGCTGATAAAGCAGAAAGACCGATCGGTGACACCCCAGAGCTAGTCAAAGAAACGTCAGAGCGTAATTCCAAACAAGCTGAAGAATTTTCAGAAAAGACTACGAAAAAAGTTAAAAACTTTTTTGGTTTCTAGATCTCGATGTGACAAAATTAACTGTTGAGATATCCTTTAACAGATGATGTTGGAGAGCGATTCGCCACCAAGCTGTGGCGATCGCTCGAGCATCGATAAACCGTCGATGTATTGGTGCAAATGCTCGATCGCCCGATCGAGATAGACATCAGTACCGTACAATTTGCTCATCATAATTGCACCTTCGATCGTCACAAACAGAATGGTCGAAACTTTTTCGTGGTCGGTACTGGCAACTATCTCACCCTGTCGAATCCCTAGCTCAACAATACTACTAATCAAAGCGCGAAGATCGTTTACGGCTCCCTGGACGTGTAGCCGTAGTCTTGGGTGAGTGTCATCACTTTCCACCGCCGTATTTAAAATCGGGCAACCACCTACGGCGATCGGTTGTGTGGTGAAGCCTTGAAAACTATCCACAAAGGCGTGTAATCGCTCGATCGCAGTGCTTTGTGTCGATACTTTTGCCATCACAGCTTCTAGAATCAAGCTGAGTGTGTAGTCAAATGCTGCAATAGCAATCTCATCTTTAGTTTTAAAATGATGATAAAT
>JAJAZF010000098.1 GCA_026785875.1 Chamaesiphon sp.
TACTCCGCATCATCCCAACCTGCCAATATGACATCCGAACTGATTCGTCAACGCGCCGATCTCATCAATACTCAAGTTATTGCCAAAGATACGGGCAAACGTCTGGGCATTGTTAAAGAGCTACTCGTAGATATCGATAGTCGGGAAGTAGTTGCTCTAGGTTTGCGCGATGGTTGGCTAGCAGCACCAGGGGGACTAGTAAAATACATGTTTCTCGCAGCAGTCGAAAAAATGGGTGATGTAATTCTCGTACCCAGCGATGATGCGATCGAAGATCTCGATCCTGAAGCTTATACTAATCTGATCGCCTGTGAAGTAATTACCGAAACTGGCGACATGCTGGGAAAAGTTCGGGGCTTTAAATTTAGCTGTGATGATGGCAAACTAACTTCAATCATTATCGCCGCGATCGGGATACCTTTAATTCCCGACCAAGTGATTAGTACTTATGAATTCTCGATCGATGAAGTAGTCAGTAGTGGCCCCAATCGCTTGATGGTATTTGAAGGGTGTGAAGAACGCCTCGAACAATTATCTGTTGGTTTCCTCGAACGGATTGGACTTGGTAAAGCACCCTGGGAAGACGAGTACAGTTATCGCCCCGCAGTCATCCGTCCTGAAAATCAATTGGCTGCGGGTACCCCAATTGCTGCCCCTGCACCAGTAATTCGTGCCGCTCCACAAGTCGCTCAAACTACATGGGAGGATGACAACTGGCAAGAAGAAGAAATTCAAGCCGCTCCAGTGCCTCAAAGACTTAAAGTCGAACCCCTCTATTACGATGATGAAGCAGAAAACTGGAACGATGCCAGCCGCGAGCAGCCTCGCCCTGCCAAAGTATATCAAGATGTTCCCTACACACTCTCACCACCCGAGCCACCTGTCGAGGAAATTCTCACCCTCGATGACGATATCTGGGGCGATGACACTCAATCACCTGCATATCAACCTCAAAAACTCATCATCCCCGAAACTCCTCAAAAAGTCGATATCCCGCAAAAAGTCAAGCAAGTTGAATACCAAGAAGAAGAACAACAATAAATCAGTTGATAGTTGATAGTTGATAGTTGATAGTTGATAGTTGATAGTTGATAGTTGATAGTTAAATTTTTATGTTTATACTCAACCAAGGCTATTCAATATCTATCGGGATAAATTGAATTTGATCGCTTCAACCAACATCCAATTTCGCAGATTGAACCAAATTCAGTCCATCAAGTGGACTTGTTTAGGTTAGCCTTTGCCCTTTACCTAGTTAGCCTGTGACTCCTGAAGATATTCAAACATTTCTGACTAACCGCTTTAGTACAACACTAAAAATTGTTGATGCAGATTCTTATCAGGTAGAGACACCAGAGTATCGCCTGTTGATTATCCTATCGGCTCAACAATCTTGGGTACGCACATTGATCCCAATCGCGCCAGCAGCAGATGCCATCACCTTTATCGAGGAATTTCTATCTGCTAACTTTGATGACACCTTGGAGACTCGCTATGCGTTACAGCAGGGTGTGTTGTGGACTGTCTGGCAACATAGTGTAGCTGGACTAACTAGTGAAGATTTTAGTACGGCGATCGATCGATCGATCGAACTAAAACGGGTGGGAATCGATCGAGCGTTTCAAGATTTTGCCACCAAGCAAGTACAGGCAATTGTTAGCATCGCCAAGCAACGTGGAGATACGCTCGAACAAACTATGCAAACTCTCGACAGGTTCTATTCTGAAGGAGTGATGGGAGATTTGGGAGCCACTGAAGATATTCGCAAGGAAATGATGACAGCTTGGCAATATCAACTAGAGCGATTGTGGCACCAGGAGTAATTAATTGATAATTGATAATTGATAATTGATAATTGGGTTTTTAAGATGGGGATTTACACCCCTGCTCTTTGTTAAATTAACCAGTCAATCAGAGCAGGGGAAATTCATCAATTGCCCCTACTCTAATTGAATATCAAATCAAAGGTAGAACTAGCGTCACAAAATAGTAAACCAGCGGTGCGGTAAAGATATAACTATCAGTTCGATCGAGCATACCACCATGCCCGGGAATCAAATCCCCCGAATCCTTTACCCCAGCATCGCGCTTCATTACCGATTCCGTCAGATCGCCCAATAAACTAGTCAAGCCAATCAAACTCCCCAATGCCACACCGCCGATATACCAGTGATGCCAGTGCAACGCCCATGCACCAGTAGTAGCCACAGCCACGCTCCCCATAATCCCAAATACCGCGCCTTCGACTGTCTTTTTGGGGCTGATTTCTGACAATCGCGTGCGTCCGAGCCATTTGCCAAATAAGTAGGCTCCAATATCTGCCGCCATAATGCACATAAATGAGAGCAAGGTAATCGTGAAAGCACGAGGCAATATCGTCAGATCGAAATTCAATAGCAGTCTAGACCAATCAGTGTCAAAAGGAAATGAACTTGCTGTCACCGGATCTACTCCGACTCGCAACCGCACCCAGTAGCTAGGCAAATAACCCCCATAAAATAGTCCAAATAGAGATGTAGAAATATCCGCAATTGAAGCTATTTTGGGCAGGAACAGCAGATAAAAGCAAATTAGGGTACCTGCGACGGGAAATAGTGCATCGTCGAGATTAGAGCCAGTTGCCCCCACTAGCAACAGCACTTGACTGACAACCAACGTAATCTTGGTAGCTGGGTTAATACCTTTGGCAAGTACCAGTTTAAAATACTCGCTCTGACCAAGATAAACAATAATACAAATCCCGATCGTAAAGTACCAGCTACCCAGCAATAACATACATAATGCTAAAGCGATCGCTACGATGGTGCTAATCAGACGGGGTAAAGACATTTCTAGCTAAATAAGTAGGTAAATAGGGTGTGGGTGAAAGAAGGTAATGGATGATTATTGATGCTTATTCGTCTAATTTCATTCACGAGCTGGCTGATGACTCCATTACTAATCGCTAGCCAATCATTAAGTTAACTTCTCCGCGCTCAGAATAAACAAGGGATCGACAGCCGCCAGACGACGACTATTACCTCTAGTTTCTAGTCGATTGACAGCGGCTTGAACGACTTCAACATTGCGCGCGTGTAGATGGGTAAAACTTTCGGATACTTCATAGAGAGCTTCTAGACTAGCTGCTGTCACTACGATTCGTCCTGTTGATGGTAGATATTCCCAAGCTTGTTGCAAAATAGGTTTAATCGATCTGCCACCTTCAATACATATTCTTTGCGGTACCGTCGAAATTTGGCTCAGACATTCCGGCGCACTACCGATGGCGATTTGAACATTCTTGACTTCAAATCGATCGCAATTGAGGCGGATTAGATTTGCCACTTCCTCATCGCGCTCGATCGCGACAATTTGTCCTTGAGGGCATAGTAACCCAATTTCTACCGGAATTGTCCCAGTTCCCGCCCCAATATCCCACACGACTGAATTTGCCTCCAATCTCAATGCCGAAATCAGCAGTAACCTAATCTCGCGCTGACTCATCGGAATCCCTGGCAATCGCTCAAATAATTCATCGGGAATGCCTGGGGAGACATATTTCCACAGTTTGGACATAATTCTTGGAATGTTTGTGGGGTACTGTTACCTGAAGATATCGACAAAGATCGCAGTCTATTTACTCACATCTTACACCACTACACAGATCGACAGATTTTTGACGAGTCTCGATCGAGCGATATGCGATCGAGACTCGTTCAAATACTCCCTTCTCACCTAAAAAATCGATCCCACCATCCACCATTTACGATCTAAATTTGTCACTGAGAAGGGGGTAGCTAACAATCCACGATTAAAATCGTCTCTAAATCTGGATCGCTGCAACCAACAATTTCACCTTCAAAATCGAGGATCTGCCGCAAGTAATCCACAGCCTCGCTAGTGATAATTTCACCAGGAATTAAGACTGGAATTCCTGGTGGATAGGGACAGATCGATTCAGCACTAATTTTACCAACTGCGTCATCGATCGATACACTAAGATGACGCGCTCGATCTGCTTGACGCGGTGTAATTGCCATCGAAGTTAAGATGCGTGGTAACTCAATCGATCGTAATTCTAGGCATTTATCCTGAGGATGATTTGTTGCTAATTCGATCGATGCTCTCACCAATCGATCGATATCTGCTAGCGTATTGCCTAGACTAATAATAAAGGTCAAATGCCGCATTGATGGTAATTCAGCGACGACACCCAATCGCTCGATCAAAATTTCATCGGCGGCAAATCCAGTCAAATTTAAACCTGTTACTGTCACTGTCAATCGAGTTGGATCGAGATATTTACAGCCTGGAGTCTTACTGTCTAGTTCAAAGACTGAAAGCCCCTCGATCTGAGAGATTTTCGCTCTAGCAATTTTGGCTAATTCGATCGTTTGAGACATCAACTCTTCCCCGTCTAATGCCATTTGTTGACGCGCAGCATCGAGAGAGGCGAGTAGTAAATAACTGGGACTAGTTGATTGAAGTAACCGTAAAGATCGACTGATGCGATCGCGATCGATGCGGTTACTATTGACATGTAGCATCGATGATTGTGTCAGCGCACCCAATAATTTGTGCGTCGATTGTACAGTCAAATCTGCACCCATACTCAACGCCGCAGGCGGTAAATCGGCATGAAACCCAAAATGCGCTCCATGAGCCTCATCTACCAAGAGCGGCAGATCGTAACTGTGGACGATCTCGGCAATGGCAGCAAGATTGCCACATGCGCCGTAATAAGTGGGATAAACGACCATCACAGCCACGGCATCGGGATGCTGCTCTAGGGCGAATTTAACTGACTCTGGAGTGATGCTATGGGCGATATCTAACTCTCGATCGTATTCTGGCGTAATAAAAATCGGCACTGCACCAGCATGGATGATGCCAGCAATAGCTGAGGAATGAATATTGCGGGGCAAAATAATCTTGTCACCTTCGCCACAAGTCGCTAAAATCGCGGTAATTACTCCTGCTGTCGAACCATTGACTAGAAACCATGTCTGCTGTGCGCCAAATACTTCTGCGGCTAGTGCTTGCGCCGATGCAATTATCCCCGACGGTGCATGGAGATTGTCAAATCCTGGCAACTCTGGCAAATCCCAGCCAAATACATCCGCACCCCACCGCTGTTTTAGAAGTGGGTTGATGCCGATTCCCCGTTTGTGTCCTGGGGTATAGAATGGTGCATGAGTTTTAGTTACCCAATCCTGAAGTGCATCGATAATCGGGGTTTGGGATTGATTCAAATTGTACATCGACCTAATAATCCGTAAATACCTGCTTTTCGGTCAAAACCATCGCGATTTTTTTCTCATAATAAGCTGCTTCGTTAATAAATACTGGATAAACTACGGTTTCCTCCTGATAGAGAATTGACTCTCCAGTCAGAGTTAGGAACATCGGCTGGTGGTAATGTAGTGGCTGATAGTCTTGGAACTGAAGTTGGGGATGAATTACAGCTTGGATTTCACCTGCTGAATTTCTGGGAAAGTCTACGGTTGAAATCGCCTGATATACTGTCAAACTAGGTGATACAGGTAGCAATTTACCTTGATTGAGTGCATCGATATAATCCAAGCTGGCGTGAACCAGCATTTCAGTTTGCGCGAGTATATCGGCATCGAGCACCCCTTGAGCGATCGCGCCAACCTCAATCGTACAGCCTAATGGGGAGAGCGATCGCACCATCGGCGCATCCTGTGAGCACTGTAAGCCACAACAAACTCGCACTTCAGGATGCAGTGTACTTAAATAAGCAGCTAATCGCAAATTAAACGGGTGGGTACTAGAAGGTAAAATCGATAGTCCCATGTTTGAAGTAGTAGTGTGAAGATCGATAATTACGTCCGCGTTGGGTCGATTTTTCGGCCCTATTTGGGCGGCGATTTCCTTGGCGCGCCGATCTTCATAACCCGTCAAATTTAGATTAGCTAAATCCTCATTACCAAAGCACCGATTCAAATCGCGATCGATATAACGTTGATTTGTGGCGATCGCCTGAGGATTGGCTAATATAGTCATACACTCGAAGCTGTCGCGATGCAATAGTTTTGGGAACTGCTCGAATTTCTTGACTAGATAAATACCAGTCAACTCGTTTCCATGTATTCCACCGATAA
>JAJAZF010000099.1 GCA_026785875.1 Chamaesiphon sp.
GTAACTGAGGCACTATTAGCCGCAGTTTTGAGGCTCTGGGAGCTAGCTTGAACTGGTTGGTTACTGGCACTTGCAGCTAAAGCAAGGTCGAGTTCGGATTGAGATTTGAGCGCAGCCATCCCACAGGTATCGCAATAACCACCATCGATCGTGCCTTTACAGTTGTTCCGAGTGCAAGTTAGTGTTGACATACGATGTACTAAGTAAAAAGATCGGGTGTGCTTGGTTATCTAGAGATAAGCAGTAAATAGTTATAAATGTGTACCTACGAACGATGGCAGCATCTCGTCTGCATTAAATTTGTGCAAGCAGAGTAACGGCTTGAATTTGAGTGGCGAGGTAGAAGTATCAATTGCTTGGTCGATTATCTATCGTAGCGTGGATCTGGTGGGTTGAAATGTGGGATGGGGTTCGATTACCTACGGTACGCTATGCGAACGAGAATCCTGCAATCTATAATTTAACGATATAGCACCAGATCGTAGATGACTCAACAGTTGCGCCATAAATTTACGTTACTATTAGTTTATACTGCAAGGATACAGTTATGGTTGGGTTAAAACTTTTAGAAGGACATGAAACCACAAATCTTTTTGAAGAAGATGAAGAACGGGAGAGCGAGATTGAGCCGATTGATTTCCACCTGAAAGAATTAAAAGAAATCTCAGGAATAATCATATCTGGTACTGACTGGACGACAGAGACTATCCTGCATCAAATTATCGGCAAAAATATAGAACTAAATCCAAGATTTCAACGGAGAGATGCTTGGAGTAAAATTCGCAAAAGTAGATTTATAGAATCAATTATTCTTGGCTTTCCTATTCCACAAATAGTTTTGGCAAGCAATAAGGAACGTGGGAAATATATAGTCCTTGATGGTAAGCAGCGTCTACTGACAATTTTACAGTTTTATGGTCAAAGTGAAACAAAAAATAATAATTTTGCATTAACAGGCTTAGAATTTAGACCAGATCTCAATGGTCGTACTTATGAATCTATTAAGAATAATATTGAATTGAGTTCGGTACTTGATGAACTTAATAACCAAACAATTCGTACTATTGTGATTCGTAATTGGCATAGTGAGGGTCTTCTTCACAAAATTTTCTTGCGGCTCAACCTGGAAAATACGCCATTATCCGCGCAAGAGCTGAGACAGGCATTGCACCCAGGTAAATTCATTAATTTTCTAGACGATCGATCTGTCGAAAGTCCAGTTTTAAAGAAGATCTTTAAAAGTAAGAATGGTGATTTTCGGATGCGAGATGTAGAATTGTTATTGCGCTACGTAGCCTTCCATTATTTCTTGCCTCAATATCGCGGTAACATCAAAAAATTTCTGAATATGACTTGTGAAATTTTAAACAAAGAATGGGACGAAAAAGAAGACGATATAAAAGATGTTGTTAACCAGTTTGAAAATGCAGTCGAAGCAACTATTTCAATATTTGGAGACAAGAACTTTGCTCGTGTGTGGGTAAATGAAAATGGAGCTTATCGCAGCCAGTTTAATCGAGCTACTTTAGATGTAATGGTGTTTTATTTCAGTGATGAAATTATTAGAGAGGCTGCAATCAAAAATAAAGATAAGGTAGAAGCTGCTTTCAAAAAGCTGTGCTCTGAACCTAGCAACGGTTTTATGGAAAGTGTCAGAGGCACGACAGATGTTCGTGGAACATATATACGTATCTCACTTTGGGGTAAGTCTTTATCCGATGTTCTCGATCTAAAATTTAAGGTACCTGAACTTGTTGAAGATTGGATTAGATTTGATGGTTTAAGGTAAGTGGTTATCTAGATATGTCAAGATCTGCTAGATTCATTACTTTGACTAAAGAATTAAATAGGTTAAAAAAGCAGTTCTTGCCTAAAATTAATCCTACAGGTATATATTCGGATCGACAGTTAGCTCTAACAGTTGCATATAGAGTGCTAGCTCATGCTGAAATTGAAGCATATCTTGAAGATAGGGTAAAGAAATCAGCAATAGATGCAAAAAAAGATTGGGATAATCAATGTAAAACTTCTCGTACTTTGCTGAGTTTACTGGCTTTCTCTGGAGAGATGATGGATGTGCCTCCAGATACCCTTAGTCCTGTGAGAGGAAGTAAACTAGTTGCACCAGAACGAATCAAAATAAATAAAAAAATAGACTCAGCTATTAATTGTTTTATCCGCACAATTAATCAAAATCATGGCGTGAAAGAAGCTAATATATTGTCGTTACTTTTACCAATTGGTATAGACAGTGATGATTTAGATTCAGCTTTACTGGCTGACTTAAATACATTTGGAGAGCAAAGAGGTTTAGTCGCACATTCTTCGGCTACATCTTACCGAACGATACAACCACCAGATCCGGCTGATGAATTGAATAGAGTCCAGCAAATTACTCAAGGACTTTTACAAATAGATGAGTTAATTAATGTGCTAATAAAATGAAAGCACAAAAGATATGTGAGTAAATGAGATCGGCTTGAGGATTCGATTACCTATGATAAAGGATGCTGAAACAATTAAATTTAATCGTAAAAACAGGCATACTCAATTAAGTATGCCTGTTTTTGCTAATAGCTAATTATCGAAAGTTAGACTTTTGACTACTGGCTTACTCGCCTACTGGTGCTAGCAAATCAGGTGCTGCTTTAGCGAGAATGTCCTGCTTGGGAGTGACGATCGCTTTACCATCTTCGCCGATATCGACGATCGAGGTATCACCGTCTTTGAGACGACCAGAGAGCATTTCCTCAGCGAGGATGTCTTCTAGTAATCGCATA
>JAJAZF010000100.1 GCA_026785875.1 Chamaesiphon sp.
ATTGCCTTCGATAACGTGAATCTGCACACTTTTTTCAGGATACAACTTTCAATTTATGGCGTTGCTTAATTAAGGTATGAAACGCACAAATAATTTTTGTAGGGGTAATGCCTTGTGCTTACCCCGCATCAATTAAGGGTAGCCACTCATAGGCACCCCTACAGAGAAATCATACCCCGATTCAGCACCGCCAACTATTTGACGATCGAATCGATCGAATTAAAAGTCATCCAAGTAGCAGGGTAGGGACACACGAATTGCCCCTACCCTGTATTGCGAGAGATGTCCGATCGAGTAGCGTCCCCTTTTTTGCTGATAAACTGATGCCTAATCGATAGGTACCTCCACAATGTCTACCAAAATATTAGCAAACTGGTTGGAATCATCTACAGAGCTAGGCATGTTACCTCGCGATCTGTTGGAGTCGATCGCGCGTGAATTGGAGGTACTATCTGTACCAGCAGGTTGTCGAGTTACCCTCGAAAATGCCCCAGTCACTAATCTCTACATTTTAGAGTCAGGGCAAGCAGAGCGTTATCATCGCCAACAATCGGGGTTAATGTGGGCGACTAGTTTATTGCCAGGTGCGGTGGTAAATTTATCCGCGTTACAACGTTCGCAACCGATGGATAGCCGGATTGTAACGCTTACAGCATGTCAGTTTCAGACGATTACTACCGATCGATGGCAAGCCTTAGTTACCAAGTATCCCCAGATTACGATCGCTTATGCTCAAAGATTGGCAGATAAATTAGCACAACTCGAAGGTGAAATCGCCTACGAGCAAGAAAAACAGACAGCTCTGCGCTCTTATCTAGTTCCCCAAGCCAAGCGGGGGATTGTCGGGAGTAGTCGTTATGCTGTCAAATTGCGTCAACAAATTCGCACTGCGGCTGGTGACGATCGATCGGTATTGATTTCGGGCGAGCCAGGGCTGGAAAAAGATAACATTGCGGCTTTGATTCACTTTGGCTCTGTGCGTCGTCAGCAGCCGATTGTGATGCTCAAAAGTGCCTTAATTACTGCTACTGGTGCGGAGTTATTTGGGCGAGTGGGTGGGAAGCCAGGGTTACTCGAATGGTTGGGTGAAGGGACATTGATTTTGAATGATGTTCAGGAATTGCCGCGCGAATTATTACCGCAGATCGAGCAATTATTAACTACAGGCAAATATACCCAAATCGTTCGTGAGGGCGAAACTTCCCCCCTACCTCGACGTAGTAATGCACGGCTGATCTTAGTCTCAGAAGGCACTCAACCTACCTTTAGGAAGGCGATCGAGCATCAGATCAAAGTGCCAGGATTGCGAGTCCGGAAAGCCGATTTGGAGGCACAGGTAAATTACTATATCAATATTATTTGTCGCAAAAAGCAGATTGCTAAACCCCAAGTCACACCAGAGGCAATTCGTCGCTTACAAGCTTATGATTTCCCAGGTAATTTAAAGGAATTACAGGGAATGGTCGATCGAGCATTGGTGCAGTTACAGGGTGGTAATCTGCTGACAGAGGAAGTATTCTGGGCGCAGTCGCCCAAGAAACAATTATTTCGCCTAAATTTATTAAATGCTTATCCCTGGTTGCGACGGTTTTTAAATACTGATTGGTATCCCGATCGGATTAATTATGGTTTTACTGTCTGGGTATTTCCGCTCGTTGTAGCGATTCTATTTCTTGCACCCCAAGATCGTCAACATAACTTCGCGCTCAATCTATTTTGGGCATGGTGGTGGCCGTTAATTTTATTATTATTCCCAGTAATTGGGAGATTGTGGTGTGCTTTTTGTCCATTTATGATTTATGGAGAAATCGCGCAGCAGCTTTCACTCAAATTCTTTCCGAGAACGCTCCAAAAGTGGCCGCGTGAGACGGCTCAAAAGTGGGGCGGATGGTTTTTGTTTGGTTTATTTGTGCTGATATTTCTCTGGGAAGAACTGTGGAATCTGGAAAATACGGCTTACCTATCGAGTTGGTTGTTACTGCTAATTACGGCTGGAGCGGTGGTTTTTTCGCTGATTTTTGAGCGGCGGTTTTGGTGTCGTTATTTATGTCCGATTGGGGGGATGAATGGATTATTTGCCAAACTGTCAATCGTCGAATTACGCGCCCAGCAGGGCACCTGTGCGGCAGAATGTACGACTTACCACTGTTATAAAGGTGGAGTGGGTTTTGGCGAAGGAGCGACTACCAATGGCTGTCCGATTTATTCCCACCCCGCCCAATTAACAGACAACAAAGATTGTGTATTGTGTATGACTTGTCTCAAAGCTTGTCCCCATCGATCGGTAGAATTAAATCTCCGCCCACCAGGAATCGAACTGTGGACGACGCATATCCCTCATGCTTATGAAGTAGCTCTATTATTTTTACTATTAGGTGGAGTTTATCTCCATCGTTTACCAGAAATTAATTATTTGTTAGGGCTAAAACTAGACTTAACCCAATTCTTCCCACACTTAGGACTCTCGATCGCCGCGATTGTAATCCCAGCGATCGTGCCCTTATTTGCATATGGAATTATGCAGGGAATATATCGATTAGGAAATTTAGAGTTCGTCACACTCAAAATTTCTAAGCCGCTACCATTTATCACTCTGGCTTATGGCTATTTACCATTAGTCTTAGGTGGCAATTTAGCTCACTATTTTAAGATGGGTTTAGAAGAAGGTGGACAAATTATTCCGATTACCTTTGCTACCTTTGGACAAATTAGCGACAACTTACCTAGCTTTATCGCCGATCCGTCAGTAATTGCTTTTCTCCAAGGCATAACTTTAATTCTGGCATTATTAGTGACAATTTTTCTAACTCAGAAAATTGCTAAACGATCGATTCGATCTCTAGTTCCGCAACATTTAGCTAGTGTCTGTCTAGTCGTAACATTGTGGATCTCGATCGTTGGTAATTAATTAGTTGATAGCTTGCACTGAGCGTAGCCGAAGTGTTGACAGCGATCGATTTGCCGTATGTATGGTTCCCTGAGGGTTTAGCCAAAAGTGCCTTACTTGGGGAAATCCCAAGTAAGGCACTTTTTCAAGATAGCAGATCGAGACAGCGAGATTTGACTTAAATCGATCGATTTGAGCTAATATAGATTCGAGTATTCTGATTCAAACACAGATCCATGAAATTTACCCCGTTGGCGCAGCCTCTCCCTTGGAGAATTACTTTAGTTACATTAATCACAATTGCTGGTAGTTGTCCACTGACACTATCTACCACCAATGCCAAAACCTTAGAACTAACTAAACCTACTCCAATCATCGCTCTACTTGCAGATGATGGAGATATGACTCCCGTTCAAAAGAATGGTAGATGGGGCTATATTGATAAGTCTAATGGGCGAATGACGAAGTTTATCTATGATGAGGCTGAGTATTTCAGCCAAGGGTTAGGGAAGGTAAAAAGCGGTAGTAAATACGGATTCATCAATCGGGCTGGAAAAGTAATTATTCCGATTCAATATGATGAAGCGGAGACATTATATGGTGTGGGTAAGGGCTTATCCTTAGTCAAACGTCAAGGTAAATATGGATATATCGATTCAACTGGAAAAGAAGTAATTCCGCTTAAATTCAGTAGTGCAGCGGGTTTTTATGATAACGATGTAACTTGGGTATCGATCGATAATAAATATGGGTATATCGATCAAACTGGTAAGCAAGTTATTCCTATTCAATTCGACGAGGCTCAATCTTTTTTTGAAGGTTTAGCACGGGTGAAGATTAGCGACAAATGGGGCTATATCGATAAAAGTGGTAAGCAAGTCATTAAACCTCAATTTGAGGAAGTTGAAGACTTTCGAGCGGGATTGGCGATCGTCAAGCTCGATGGTAAAACTGTCTATATCGATAAAACTGCCAAAGTTATTTGGAATGGTGAAGCTACCCGTTAAATAACCCAAATTACTACCCATAACCTCAGCGGTTGGAAACCGCTCCTCAGGTTACAAAGTCCGCCGAAGCTTTGCTAGTTGATTAGTAAAGCTTCGGCGGACTTTGCAACACTAGCCACGATTTGTGGACTCAATCAAATTGCGGATAAACCCACTATATTCTTCATACATTGGCAATTCTAAATCTACTTTGATTCGCTGACGTTCGGTAAATACCTGCTGATTAGAAATCGGATTAAAACCTTCTTTCAGATAAGTTTCCCAATAACAGCCAACTCCGCGCTTTTGCCAAGATGGTAGATCGTTGAAATTAATCCCATTTTCAAACAACAACTCATTTTTACCAGCAGTTGTGAGGTGTTCGATTTTGCTATTGGCAGATCTACCGCTCAAGCCTTGTTTGCGGAGCATCCAGTAGGAATGGGCACTCAAAGCATTGCGGTGGGCATCTGAGTTACGCCACCGGAAATAATCAACTACTAGATTGATATTGGGTAACTGAGAGATCCGACAGTCGAAGGCGGCTACCGTACCCAGGAGACTGGAGAGTTTAGCACTAGCTTCGCCAGCTAATACCGAGTTGAGTTTCCGCAGCTTGCGATCGAATGTCACATCCTCCAGATCCAACAGCAGCGAAATTTCATCACTCTGAGTGTAGCCATAAACCACCTTAAAGCCCGATTGCATCAAGTGTTGGAGTGTAGCAACCATGTGGTCGCGAAACACTGGATCG
>JAJAZF010000101.1 GCA_026785875.1 Chamaesiphon sp.
CAGTTTCATATGATGACTTCTTTGATGATTTTGAGGATATCATCATTGATCGGTGAGTTTTTTTTGCGATCGAGGCGATCTTTTTCCAGTTGGAGGACGCGCTCGATGATTTGGCGGACTTCGGGAGTGATTTGAGTCATTGTACCGAGGGAGCGACGGCTTAAGGCATGAAGTGTGAACGATTAATGTTCGGATGGAACCTTTGGTAGTGATGAATAGTCATAATTTATACTCGCAATAATTATTATCACACATGAAAAAGCTTTCTTTATTACCAGCAATCCTGATGACTCTGGTTGCGACAGCAGTTACCCAATCTCCTCAAGCGGCTCTAGCTGGTGGTATCGGCAACAACTATATCGCCCCCTCAGTCTCTTTTGGCGGTGGATCGAGTGTATTTGGGATCGATAGTAAGTTTGGTATCGCTGACAACGTTTCGCTGCGTCCTTATGTCGCATTTCCATCGGGTAACACACAATTTGGTACCAGTATTACTTATGATTGGGATCTGCGGAGAGCATCCGTACCCATCACACCATTTGTCGGTCTGGGTTTAAACCTTGAGACAGGTGGTTCCAATAATACCACTACTGGTTTTGCTCAACTTGGTGCAGATCTCAACGTTAGCGATAGTGTTGCCTTATTAGGTTCGGTCGCAATTCCATTCAATAACAACAGTAGCACCAGCGTTACGCTGGGTGCTGGCTTACGCTTCTAAGTAGGGAATCAAAACAGAGGGGCAATTTATGAATTGCCCCTCTGTTTTGATTCTTGCGTCTAAATCCTTCCCTTCTAATTGCTCTTTTTGGCTGCGGTTGGAGCAACTTTGATCGCCCTAATACTCAGCCCCTCTTGATGCTTGAGTGCGGTATATTTGCTCGCACCTATCCGTTGAGAGTGATAGATACTAGAGTGTCCAGAGCATAGATAGCTACACACACAAGCGATCGCGGCATAGCTACCAGCCGGAGAGCCAAATAATTCGATCGCCATCAAGATCGCAGCCAATGGAGTATTCGCCGCTCCAGCAAATACTCCCACAAATCCCATCCCCGCCACTAATGGGGCTGGTAATCCTGTCAGCGGCGCGATCGCATTGCCTAAGGTTGCGCCAATATAAAATAGTGGAGTCACCTCACCCCCTTTAAATCCCGTCCCCAAACTCAGTGCCGTCAACCCAATTTTGGCAGCAAAATCCCACGGTGGCAATTGGGAATCAAAAGCACTGACAATTGTCGGAATACCTAAGCCAATATACTTAGTCGTACCGAGGAGTTGAATGGCGATCGCGACTAATATACCGCCGACAAAAGGGCGTAAGGGTGGATAACTAATTTTAGCTGTGAAATAACTACCGATCCGCTGTGTCAGAGCGGCAAATACCTGCGCCGTGAGTCCAAATATCGTTCCTGCGACGATTGCTGTGAGTAGTCCCCGCAGTGTCAATTGTGGGACGAGCGGGATCTGATAAACTTGACGGTGTAATCCCCATGCTAGGGTAATCCGATCGCCCGCAATCGCCGCCACCAGACAGGGAAACAGCCCATCATATCGCAGCTTCCCAAATGCTAGTACTTCCAACCCAAATAACATTCCGGCTAAGGGTGTCCCAAATACCGAGGCAACTCCGCCACTAATCCCCGCCATTAACACCAGCCGCCGCTCTGTACCATCCAGCCGCAAGATCTGCGTCAATCGATCGGCTAAAGCTCCACCCATCTGCACCGCCGTGCCTTCTCGCCCCACTGATGCCCCAAATAAATGCGAGATCGTCGTCCCCAATAGTACCAAAGGTGCCATCCTCAAGGGAATCACCCTTTGAGGATCGTGAATTTCTTCGAGCAGCAGGTTATTACCTGCTTCTACACTCCTACCCAAATAATGATAAATTAGCCCACTCAACAACCCACCCAAGGGCAGCAGCATGACAATCTGGCGATGTGACTCCCGCCATCCTGTTGCCCAGTCTAAGCTAAACAGCAGGGCTGCGGATGTCGTTCCCGCAAGGATACCGATCGTCCCCGCGATCGAACACCATTTTACTAAATAGAACATGGCTTTAACCCATCCAAATCGAATCCAGTTAGTCATATACTTTGCCGTTTAAATTCTCGGCATAATTGCTGCTGTCACAACCAGGGGCGAGGTTTTTGCTTTGCCTGAGCTTGTCAAAATAGATACCACTAAGCGGAATTTACGATCGTCGAGCATAATTACGAGATCGACGCGGTAACATAGAGATCGATCTGTTAGTATCGAACATTACGATCGAATGATAATTACCATAGATCGATCGGTTAGTATCTATATCTGCAACAATCCACATCAAATTTCCAGTCAAAATCCCGTCTAGATAACTTTCAGTTTAGGAGCAATAAATCGAAATGCAATCACGCGCAGTCCGAGAAGGTTCAGTTGGATTGATGCTCATCGCTGGGTTAGGAGTCTTTGGGGCGATTTTCCTCTGGCTCAAAGGATTGACACCTGGAAGTCAGACTTAC
>JAJAZF010000102.1 GCA_026785875.1 Chamaesiphon sp.
GATCGATCGCGGTATCTATATGGAGTCCAATCGTTCCTGGTCGATCGACGACCAACGCCACAAATTTCAGTTTAGCTGTGAGTACGCCAAAGCGATCGAAAATGGCAAATTGACTAAAACCATCCGCAACCCCAACTATCGTGGTGTCACACCCCAATTTTGGGGCAATCTCGCCCAAGTTGGGAACGCCAATACCTGGGAAATGTACGGCTCTCCCTTCTGTGGTAAAGGCGAACCCAATCAGATTGTCTGGGTAGGGCACGGTGCGCCCGTTGCTGCATTTACAGAGATTGAAATCTTTGGGGGCGATTGATTAGATAGTTGATAGTTGATAGTTGATAGTTGATAGCGAATCGCGCTCGTCTGGACACCCGACGGGCGCGATTCGCCATTCATTTACCACCCTAGTCTAATTTGACCCTGATATGGGAGTATTACTTATTGACAATTTTTACTCACTTCCGAGCTGATAGTGCGTCCATTGACAGTAGTGGAAGAAGATTGACTGACTGAACTACCGCTACCACTGCACTGAACCGACTGCTGTTGCTCGATTGTAGATTCTGAACTATCTTCATTCCTCGAACTGCGAATGGTTGAATTGCGAATTTGTGTAGTGGGAGCAGTTATTTGTCGATTGGAATCTTCTACCCGCTGGCGAATCATCGCTGGCTTGGAAGTGCGCCCGCGTCTGACTTGAGTGAGATTGCGCCGACGAGTACGACTGATAATCACGCGATTTTCAGTTGCTTTGGGAGTGGTTATTTTGATCTTCGGGGTTTGAATTGTCGTACCGCTCCCAGTAGTTTGGATCTGGATATTCCCGATCGATAAATTCGGATTTCCATCGATCTCATTAGCATTAACTAAATTAGGTGATAGCAATAAAGTTGCCATCACCAATAGATTAAACTGACGATTAAACATAAGAGTTACCTTAGGGGTGAAGGTTGGTAGATGCGAAGTTGAATGATGGGAATAGAAAGCTAGAAGTGAGTAGCCCAGATCGGCATCGAGACGATCTTATCTACCCCGTCGCTGACGCTCGCTCTCAATCGCAGTTCGATTGGATTGGTTGACAGTGTTATTATCGCCCATCACATCCGCAGTTTGACGATTGCGGACTGATGTACCGCTATTATTGCCACTGCGATTGCCTCGATTTTGGACATTAGTAGTATTACTCTGATTGACTGTATTGCCATTGCCATTGACGATCGCGTTTTGGACGCTCTCATCAATGACAGCTTGGTCTGCACGAGCTGGTAATAGACCGATCGGTGCTAAAGTCAAAATGATGGCAATTAGGTGTGAATATTTCATAGTGGTGTTGTCAAAATTATCTGTAATGAGGTTCGGTTGAGCTGGTAGTTAGTAATTAATTTAGCGTTAGGATATAACTACAATGCCTATGCTAGTAATTCCGCAAAACTTCAGCTTAATGTTGTCAGGATTGCTACGACTGTCAATACACCCCAAACTTTTATCTCATCATGCTCGGTAATTTCCAACGAAGTGAATTGCGGATTGAAGTTCCAGCTACGCCTAGTACGATTCGCGATCGACTATTATCACCATTAGCCCTAAAAAAGTGGCTCTTTCCCCAGCAGATGAGTTTTTCCAGTCAAGATCTGCTAACTGTGGGTACGAAATTTGAAACTAGTTTCGGCTCTTTAGTGGTAGGATCTCAAGTCGAGCGAGTCGATTCCCAATGTTTGCGACTCCTGCTCAGTCAAGCTGTAGATGGCTATCATGAGTGGTATTGGGGCGAAGGCTGGGTACAATCTCGGCTGGAAGGAATTTCATTACTCCCACTCAATCTTTATCAAACAGCGACGTTATTGCGGTTACAGCAATCGCTTAAACTAGGCGAGCGGGGATAGTGAATTTAGCACTTTCTATCTGTAATAAACATTAGAAAATCGCACAGAAAAGGGCAGCAATTTCCGAGGGGGAAATTGCTGCTCTTTTTCGCTATTAATTACTAGTTAACGAGCGGTTACGATCCTAGCTGTTATTCGCTCGAATCCATAACGGAGCGGAACGAGCCAACATTAACCAGCGTCCATCTTCAGTTCCATAACCAATCTCAGTTAGATAACGATGTTCGATCTGACTGATGGGTAGTTCCAAATCCCAAGCTGAATCACTACATTCAAACTCTTGGAAAATAGTCGGTAGCTCGATATTGACATCAGCATTGGTGACATCATAAAGCCGAACTACCAATCTTTGTCCACCTTGCTCCCGTAACTGCCGTTTCAACGACACGGGGATTTCCCAGTGAGCATAGGCTTGAGTTGTACTGGAGGCGACAAGGGTAATTTGACCATCGCTGTAGAGATTACCAGAGAGATCGTTGCGACGATCTGTTGGATTGTCCGCGCTACCAGTTGGAGTTTCTTTCCCTGCGAAGAAAGACTGAACTGCTTTTCCCGCTCCGAATGTTGCGGCTGCACCACCAGCTAAAGCAGCACCACCCAGCTCTTTACCATCTTCAACTAAATCGCTAGCTTTATCTTTGAGATTGGCAAAGAAGTCATTAGGCTCAGGCTGTGGAGTTTCCTTGGCAATATCACCAGTTTCTTCGCCGAGTAGATCTGATAACCCCGCAAACGGATCTTCATCCAAATCATCGAGATTAATTGCCTCCAAATCGCGATCGAAAGTATCAATTTCTGGATTTGGTCGTACTACTTCCGGCTGAGGTTTTTCACCCCCAAATAAAGCTGCACCGCCAGCGATTGCCCCTGCTCCGGCTGTTCCAATTGCGGCACTACCAGTTGTGAAGAAATTACTAGGATTATTATCTGTTAAGTCGCCGAAGAGATCGTCGAGATTGAAGTCGATCTCGTCTGGCATCGGATTGATAGCTTGATCCTGTAAATCTAAAGTATTCCCGAAGTCAAACGGATCGTTATCGATGTCATTAGATAGTAATTCGATCGAGTTATCTTGGAATTCGGTAGCTTTGTTCTCAACTGGATCTAAAAGATTGCCAAAGTCAAAAGGATCGTGGTTAATCTCATCTTCAGGTGCTGCTGAGACTGGATCTTCTTTACCGCTCAAGAATTCACTTACTGACTTACCTGCGCCACCAAATAAGGCTGCACCACCTGAAGATGCACCACCTGCGGCAAGAGTAGCTCCACCACCATTTGTGAGAAAGTCCACGAGATCTATCGTCTTTGTGTCTGCGGGATTGAGATCGACTGGGAGCGACTCAGTAGTCTGAGCAGGAATGCCACTTAACGGATTTCTGAAATCGAGATTAGGCTCTTCAAGACTAAGATCTGCTGAGAGGAGATTGTCTCGATCGTCAAATAATTCAGCGGCATCATCAGCGATCGCATTACCCCGATCTTGGATCGAGTCACCGCTGCCCATACTGCCCTCTAGGGGTAGTATGGGATCTAAATTGGGCATGAGATTGGAAGACTTATCTTTCAGCCCTTCTAGAGGGTTTGAAAGGTCAATGTCGGGGGCTTTGATTTCGGGGGGATGTAGTTCGCCCGATCGATCTTCACCTCGATTGCCAAATGTCTCCTGTGTCGAGTCAAAGATGCCTTTTCCAAGTGCGGCTGCGGCGGCGGTTCCACCGACAATCGCGGCTCCACCTGCGAGGTTGATGTCACTAGCGTTGGTTTTGACTGGATCGACGACACCATTGAAGTTGATATTTGGTGGGATATTGGTATTTGGGATGTCGAGTGGTCGTAGAGGTAAAGTACCCGACAAATCGCCCGATCGCAAATCGCCCGATCTCAAATCGCCCGAGGGACGATAGCTACCTAAATTGGAAGACAAGTCTACCGATAGATCGCCAGATAAACCATCAACTTTGGAAGTTCGAGATGGTGGTGGTGGATATAGTGGTTTGATTGTTGGTATGGTTTCAGGCGCGGTAGCGATCGGGGTCGGAGCTGGGGTAGGTTTCTTCCGTAACAGCCAGAGCAATCCGCCAGCAACAGGAAGTAGCAATAGCCACAATGGATTAAATCCACCTCGATCGTCAATTTTTGTAGTATTAGTGGTAGTTTCAGTAGTTGTAGTTGGACTCGGGCTAACTGCTCCAGTGGTGCTACTGGTTTCAGTCGTCTCAGTTGTTGTCGTCGTAATCACCGGACTAGTACTAGCGGTTGGATTTGGAATTGCCCCCGCAGCTACTGTTGAGACCGCAACAGATTCTTTGATTGCCAGTTGACCAGCCGGATCGCTGACATAGCCCAGAAATGCCTTGGCACCATCGCGGACTTTTCCGTCTTTATTCTTGTAAACGTAGGCTAAAGGCTGAGAGAAAGGATATTTTGGATTATCTGGTTGGGTGCTGTGGAGCGTGATGGCTCTAATCCCTGGAATATTTTTGATTTGGTCGGCGGGTGCATAGCCGATACCATCTTTACCTAGTTTAGCGACGACTGCTGAGGTCGAATCTTCGGTAAGTTTTTGGGCGTTGCTACCAGTCTTGAGTTTGCCATTTTGAAAAACTGGATAGTTAGCAAATGCCCGACGGGTATCGCTAGTATCGGGTCTGTCGATGACTGTTATTTTCCCTTTTGCTCCGTTGGCACTGGGCAATTGCGACCAATCTGTCACCTCACCTCGGTAAATTTTCGCAAAATCTGTGAGAGTCAGGTTGCCAGTATATGGGTTATCATCTTTGACAATGATGGCAATTTTGGCTCTACCGATCGATTTGGCGGCTAAACCTTGAGCTTTTTCTGCTTGAGTGAGCAACCGACCGACCCCAGCGAGATCTGCTTTGTCTTCGGCAATTGCTTTGACTCCGCGATCGCTACCAAGGTATTGTTTCGGTATAGTCACATCCGCGTTAGGAAACTGCTTTTGGAATCGATCCTTGAGACCTTGGTTGACGACTTGGAGGCTACTAGAACCATCAATCTGGACTTTGGTTCCTGCGGCGATCGAGGCGGGTAATGGGAAATTATCGGCAGCAGTTTGGGCACTAGTCTTTAGGGTCGTACTACCAGCAGCTATCAGTAGTGCTATGACGATTAAACTATTTTGCTGTTTCATTTTGTAACAACTAGTTTTGTGGATATTGTAATCAACAATAGCTTAGATCTGTGCTCTGAGTAAGATCCGCGATTGGATGCTATGTAAAGCATATGTCTAATCGCGGATCTTAAAATCAGCGGGCAAATGCGATTACTTGGATCTACTCTAAACTGACTGGCAAATCGATTTTAATGTTTATTTATCGAACTGATTAGACACTTATTTTAAAATTGCCAGACAAGATTATACTCAGATCGTAACCGATTTTTTTAGTTCGATCGATCTAAATGTAACATTTTCGTTAAGATACAATCGAAGCATAAATTTTACTGTGCCTTTTATTACCAATATATCAATTGAATGAGTAAGATCCGGAGAAAAAAGTCAGCGCAATTAGGTGGCAATAGTCGGTTGTCAATTCCCACCCGTTCGAGACTCGATTTCAACAATCCTCAGACTCGATTGGCTGGAGTCTGGCTCGTGTTAGGACTGGGGACATTGGGGCTATTGCTGAGATTGATCTGGTTGCAAGCGATTGAAGCACCAAGGTTGCAAGCCATCGCCCGATCGCGGCAGAGTATCACTGTCACCCCATTTGTACCGCGTCGGACGATCGTCGATCGAGCGAATAATCAAATTGCGATCGACCGACCTAGCTATAGTGTGTATGCTCATCCAGTCAGATTTGGTGAAATTGTGTTTGGGAAAGGTTCACCCAAGACTGGGACTAAAGTCACGATTACGCCATTAGATATGGCTCAGAGATTAGCACCTATTTTAGGCTCTAATCCACAGGATTTAGTTAAAAAATTTCAGCAGCGCAAGACAGGAGTTCGGATTGGCTCTGGTTTGCAGGAAGATGTCAGAAATCGGATTAGAGCCTTGAAACTAGAGGGAATAGAGATCGTACAGGGCGAACTCGACTACACCCGCACTTATCCTCAAGGTAAGATGTTGGCGGAGGTTTTGGGTTATCTCGATTGGGAACACAAGGCTCAAGCTGGAGTAGAGTCTAGTCAATCGCGACTATTGGAGCGACAACAAGCTAAATATCAACTGACAAAGACAGGTAAAGGAAAAATTTTACCCGATCGAGTCACGCCAGATTATTTACATACTGACGATTTACAACTGCGTCTGACAGTGGATCTGCGGCTACAACGTGCCGCTAGAGAAGCCTTAGTTCAAAAGATGAAAGAATGGAATACGCAACGGGGAACGGTAATCGTGATGGATGCTGATACGGGAGCCTTGCGATCGCTAGTAGTCGAACCTACCTACGATCCAAATTATTACGATAAAGCAGTCCGAGATTATGGCAAAATTGTCGGCAAAACACGTGCTCCCACCTTACTTCAAAATGCGGCTGTGTCAGATCTCTATGAGCCAGGATCGACCTTTAAACCGATTGCGGTGGCGATCGCCTTAGAAAATGGGATAATTAAGCCTAATAGTATCTTCGACGATACTGGAAGCATCGCTGTAGGCAAATATACGATCCGCAATGCTGATAAAAAAGGCAATGGTAAGATCGACATTGCCCAAATTCTCCAGCATTCTAGTAATGTGGGGATGGTAAAAATGATGCAACTTCTGAAGCCAGATGTTTATTATAACTGGCTCCAACGGATCGGTTTAGGACAAAAATCCGGTATCGATCTACCGTTAGAAGGGCGGGGAGAAATTAGAAATCGCCAAGAGTTTATCGCCTCACCGATTTACCCAGCTAATACTGCATTTGGACAAGGGTTTTCACTGACACCGATTCAATTGGTAACTTTGATTGGGAGTATTGCCAATGGTGGCAAATTAGTTACACCTCATGTGGTTGAAGGGTTATTTGATAGTACGGGGGTGCGGAAGGACAAGCCAACTCTTCCCGAACCCACTCAGATCTTCTCCTCTACTAATGCCCAAGCGGTGCTGGAGATGATGGAAACTGTCGTCACCAAGGGTTCTGGAGTGAAGGCGCAAATTCCTGGTTATCGGATTGCGGGTAAAACTGGAACATCTCAAAAAGCTGTCAAAGGTGGCTACGGACAAGAGGATCAGAAAATTACCAGCTTTGTAGGCATCTTACCTGTAGATAGGCAACACCGATATGTAGTTTTTGCGGCAGTCGATGAACCAAAAGGTAAGGAAAAAGCCTTTGGTAGTAATGTTGCTGCACCAATTGTCAAATCTGTGATGGAATCACTGATCTCGATCGATGGTATTCCCCCTAGCGATCCTAGCCAAGTTAAGCCACAGCCCAAAGTTAAAGAATAAGGATGTCGCTATTCCTTGACTTCTTGCCGAAGGTTTTGGCACAATTGACGAAAATCATCACCGCGATGCTCGAAACTATCGTACTGGTCGAAACTCGCACAAGCAGGGGATAATAATACGACTTTGGCTTGATATTTTTGGGCTAGCTGACTCGATCGACTCACAGCATTTACCATCGTTTCGACGATTTCAAAGTTAGTATATCCTACCGATCGCAATCGATCGGCAAATTGAGTTCCAGCATCACCGATTAATAATACTGCTGCTGCTTTTTGTTTAATTGTATTCAACCAAGCTAGATCGTCACCTTCTTTAGCTGCGCCACCTGCAATTAAGATCGTAGGTGCTTTGACAGCACTCAAACCGACATCTGCGGCATCATAATTAGTCGCTTTACTATCATTAATATAATCCACGCCTTGATAGGTGCAGATATATTCTAATCGATGGGCAACTCCAGGAAAACTAGCGACAGCAGATGCGATCGAACTATTCTTAATTCCAGCTAATTTAGCAATACCCACAGCCATTAAGAGATTTTGGAGATTGTGATCTCCAGGCATTTTGAGAGAGTCAGCTTGGAGTACTTTTTCGTTGCGGAACATTACCCAATCATCTTCAATCCAAACCCCCGATTCGGGATTCCCTTGTAAATATTCTCGACCTTTTACGCTCGTCCAAGTTGCATCTTGCCAATCCGAATCACCCAGATCGTATAAATATCGATCGTCACCATTGAAAATTTTATGCTGTGAATTGCGAAGTAATTTAGCCTTAATCGTGGCATAATTCTCAACAGTTTTGTGACGCGCTAAATGATCGGGCGTTAACGTTGTCCATACACCAATTTGTGGTTTAAGGGTAAAAGTAGATTCGATTTGATAGCTACTCAGTTCGGCAATAATCCAAGCTGGTTTCGTTTCGAGTAAAGCTAATTCACAGGCAGCAAAACCGATATTACCACAAGCGATCGTTTCCAATCCAGCAGCTTTAAAAATCGCATCTGTTAAGGCAGTAGTGGTAGTCTTACCATTAGTTCCAGTAATCGCTACCCAGGGAATATCCTGGAGATATCGCCATGCTAATTCCATTTCACCGATCGTATCTATGCCGCTTTCCCTGGCTTTGACTAATGGTAAAATATCCCAAGGTACACCAGGACTTACAACGATGATATCTTCAGTGGTATGGGTAAATTTGTCGCCTAATTTGACATTAATTCCGAATGTTTCTAATCCTTGTTTTTGGGTTTCGAGACTGGGGTTGTTGTTACTATCACTGAGCGTAACTGTATAACCATGTTTGATTAATAGTTTAGCAGCAGCGATACCCGATCGACCTAGACCAATTACAGTAGCTTTTTTCATATGTAGTTTCTTTAACCGCAGCGACATAGAGGGCGCAGGAGTTCGATCTTCAATTAATTTCCCCATCGTATCTTACTCGATATTGAGGGTCAATCATTACTCAAAAATCACCCAACCTCTTAGGGTGTTAGTGTATTAGTTGGGTTGAGTGGAGACGGTAGGTTGGGTTGAAGAATGAAACCCAACATTTCTAGGATGTTGTTGTGTTCGTTGGGTTTCGCTATCGCTCTACCCAACCTATATTTTCCCTACTATTTAACGATCGATCCAAAATCAGCCAATACTCGCGTATGATTGCGAACCAACCCTAGTAGATTGAGACGGTTTGTTTTAATCTCTAGATTCGAGTCCATTACTAATACACTATCCTCCCCATCAAAAAAGCTACTAATCGCGGGTGTAAGCTGCGCTAGAGCATCGATTAACTGTTGATAGTTCCGCGAAGCTTGGGCCGCTTTTGTCTGCGGTTCTAGGGCGATTAAACCATCGTAGACGGCTTGCTCTGAGGATTTTTGGAATAGGCTAGTTTGGACTACTTGGGTAGGTGCTAATTGTTGGGTGTCTAGGTTTCCTTGATCGGCTAATTTACTCGATCGATTGACTGTTGGATAGATTTGGGCTAAGGTACCGTTATCGCGAATCTGTTGGAGAAATACGGCTCGATCGCGTGTATCGAGTAAGTCTGTTAGTGCGCGTTGGGTATATTCAGGATCGTTTTCACCTAAGACAGCATTGACGAGATCGTAGTCGATGTGGCGATCTTCTTGGAGTAAATTTCGCAGTCTTTGAATGAAGAAATCTTGTAATTGTTGGGTGAGTTCGGCGGGATTGACTTGGGTGCGAATTTGATGGAATTCGGTAACGATGCGCTCGATTAACCGCTCTAGATTTATGCCCAAGTTAGCATTCCAGACGATATTAACGATCGCATTTGCCGCACGTCTGAGGGCGAAAGGATCGGACGAACCTGTGGGTAACATCCCTAAACCAAAGATACATACTAATGTATCTAACCTGTCAGCAATCCCGATGATTTGTCCAGTTAATGTTTGAGGTAAACTATCTTCGGCATTACGGGGTAAATAGTGCTCGAAGATTGCGGTTGCTACTGCGGTTGATTCACCATTCGCGATCGCATATTTAGAACCCATTATCCCTTGCAGTTCGGGAAATTCACCCACCATTTGAGTGACGAGATCGGCTTTACATAGCAATGCTGCTCGATCGATATGTTGACACTGTTCGGGACTTAAATTTAATTGAGATCCGATCGAGTTAGCATTTTTAACAATCCGATCGACTTTTAATCTGACTGAGCCTAAATCTGCTTGGAAAGTTACGGTATCTAGTTTCGGTAAATAATCAACCAGAGGTTGGGACAAGTCAGCATTATAAAAATATTGACCATCGGCGAGTCGTGCCCGTACGACTCGCCCATTACCTGCGGCAATAATATCAGACTTTGCCGGATCGCCATTAGAGATCGTAATAAAGTTTGGTAATAACTCCTGTTTAGTCTCATCTTTAAAGATCGGGAAATACCGCTGATGCGTTACCATCACTGTCGTAATTACTTCTGGTGGTAACTGGAGAAACTCCTCATCAAACTTACCGACGATTGCAGTCGGATATTCCACGAGATTGACTACTTCCGCCAACAGATCGGGATAAATTTCGGCGATTCCATCTATCTTCGTCGCCACAGCTTGAATCTGTTGCTGGATATCGACTTTACGTTGATTTTGGTCTACATTTACGTAGCCATCTGCCAAGGTTTTTAAATACTGAGCGGCTGAAACGACGGAAACTGGTGCGGGATGCAGTACCCGATGAGTAGATGAAACTCGATCGCTTTTTACCACATCCTCGCCATTAACGATTTCGATCGGTAAAATATCATTGTTCCACAAAGTCACCAGCCAGCGAATCGGACGCGGAAACTTCAACTCCCCATTTGCCCAACGCATTAACCGTTTACCTTCTAATTTAAAAATCCACTGCGGGATTAATTCCGTCAAAATCTCCCTAGTATCTCGTCCCGCGATCGTTTTAGTGATAAAGATAAACTCACCCTTATCCGTCGGACGCAATTCTAAACTAGATATATCCACTCCCTGCTTCTTGGCAAAACCCATCGCTGCTGGAGTCGGTTGTCCATCCTTATAAGCGGCTGCGGCGGGTGGGCCTTTTATTTCTTCCACTCGATCGATCTGTCGATCGGGTAAATTGGTTACAATAACCGACAGACGACGTGGTGTACCATAAATCTGTACGCGATCGTTAGTCAAGGCTTCAGCCGCCAAACTCGCCGGAATCATCTTTTCCCACTGCCGAATTGCATCGCTGACAAACCCTGCGGGTAGATCTTCAGTACCGACTTCCAACAAAAAATCAGACATATCGAAAAATTAATAATTACAGATAAAAATATAGATTTATAGAAACCTACTCAGCCGATCCATTACGTCTCTATTATCTAGCCTCTGCGTCCTCTGCGGATAGCTTACGGTTCAAAAAAAAACTTCCCAAATGCGTGCTAGCTTAACACCCAACCTTCAAGTTCTGATTATCTACAATCCGACAGCGGGACAATCATCCAACCTCAAGAATACACTCGATCGAGTGGCAAACTTATGGCGCGATCGCGGCTGGCAAGTCCAAATAGCTGCTACGACTGCCCCAGGCGATGCCACTATCAAAGCCCAGCTAGCCGCACAAGCTGGATATCATGCCGTAGTCGCCGCTGGTGGTGATGGTACGGTAAACGAAGTAATGAATGGCTTGGTAGGAACTACTACCGCCCTTGGCGTGTTGCCCTTGGGCACAGTCAATATCTGGGCGCGGGAAATGGGTTTATCGATGGATCTGCTCAAAGCAGCAGCTAGCCTAGCTGATTCAGAATTGACCCAAATTGACGTAGGAATGGCTGGTAAACGTTATTTCCTCCTGATGGCAGGAATCGGCTTTGATGCCGCCGTCACGGCGACTGTATGTGCCAAAGAGAAGAAAAGACTGGGGGCGATCGCCTATATCAAACAAGCAATCCAAGTTGCCTGGAATTTTCGCGGTGTGCGCCCTAAATTACGGATCGACGGCAAGCGAGTGCGAGGTAAAATTTTGATGATTATTATCGGTAATAGTCAACTCTACGGTGGCGTATTAAAATTGACAGCTCATGCCACGATCGATGATGGATTATTAGATATCTGCGTGATCAAAGGACGGGGAATGTTATCTGCACCACGACGGTTAATTTCGATTTTTGCCCGTCACTACAACCGCGATCCGCTGGTGCAATATTTTCAGGGACGACACATCGACATTCGCGGACAGCGAGGTAAGGCTCTCCCAGTCCAAGTAGATGGCGATTATCTGGGCAAAACACCGATGAGTTTTCGGGTGGTTCCCCGTAGTTTGTGGATTCTAGTACCACCTAACGCCGATCGATCTTTGTGGCAATCAGTGGGGGTTTAAGCTTTAAGTCTTAGGAATTATGAGCATCTTTCAAAAGTAAATAAGCAGGGATCGATCTCACGATCGATCCCTGCTTAGAGATGGGATTTTAACTCACATCTTGCACCAAGACAGAAAGACTAGTAAAACCAGAGATCCGAGGGTACCCACAAGCGGCGTTTTTATTAGGGGGTTCCCCCCGAATAAAAAAACGACAAGACAGGGGCACCCCTACACAATTAACCTGTAGGGGTGCCCCTTGTGGGTACCCTGAATCTACGCTAAGTAATCGTATTTTTAAACTGGTGCAAGATGTGAGAACTAATTGTTAGCTAGCAAAATGCAATCGTTTAAAACGCTCTAAGCCTCATCTGCTGTAGCTTCTACCGATGTATCTTCTGTTGCAGTATCTTCACTAACTTCTGGTGCTTCCTTAATGACTGGAGGTTTAGCTTTGCTAGGTTTTGGACCTCTCATCAGTGCGAGATTTTCTGGTGCTCTGGGTTCGTCTCTTTTGTTTGAGTCTCTTTTACCACCTTTGTCTCCACCACGGTTGGAACTACTCTTCTTACTAGGTGCTTCAGAAGATTTGGGGGTACCGTCGCTCTCAACTGGTGGATTTTGACGATCGGCTTTCTTGATTGGACGGTCTACCATTGTTCGGTTTTGAATTACTATTGGTATCTTAGCTCGTGAGGGGGCAATCTCCCAGACTTTTCTACAATACCCAAACTGCTATCTATCTTACATTATTTTACGCGATCTCGATCTCTGGCGCGGGTTTTGTGTATACTGACAACCCATGCACGACACAATAGAACGAATTGAATCGGTAAAGGCTGGTAGTCTCGGTGGGATTGCCACAGCTATTAGCTATGGTTTGATGCTGACGATCGATAGATTTCTGCTGCATGAATATTCAAGATCGTTTGTCAGTCTGGGTTTACAAGTCTCGATCGCGATCGTCAGTGGCTTTCTGTTCGGTGTTACCTACCGTTATATCATCCGTACCGATCGCAACGATCATCTCAATTCTGGTGCGGTATTAGCTTTTGGTTTGGTGCGCGGTTTAGCTCAGGTAAATGTGGACGAATTCGATCTGTCTCAAGTTTGGATGGATGGCTTAATCGTAGCTAAAAGTGTGGTGATGTTGGCGATCGCTCGGTATATTCTCGATCGTGCCTTAGCTAAGAGTTGGGTATTACCTTTTGCTCAACCTAGTCAAGATTTATCGATCGCGACATCTAATCACGTCGAACGTGAGTTCGATCCAAATTTAATGGGTGAATTGAAGAAATAAATTAATTTACAGTCAATCTTGGCAAGATTGACTGTCGATCGATTGATGTTCATTTTAGTCGGCTGTATCTAGTATAAGAGTGTTTTTCGCGGTTGTCTGGAAGGTGCGCGATCGAGAATTTAGATGAGTTCGAGCGTTTTATCTCACGATCGTCGCTTACTTGTCAAAATCCCCCGATCTGGGTGTCTATTTTTCACTCTGGGCACCAAGAAAATGTTCTCCAATGAACATTTTGATTTTTAAACTAGTACATATCAATACAGGATTAAAGCTCTTGATTTATGCTTTTAACAGTCTAAACAACTTTATCCATCCATTCTTCATCACTTGGATTGATGATAAATTAAGGCATCATCCAAATCGAAAGATATTCGCATCTATAAATCATAATTTAAGCAGGATTCATCCTGTCTAAAAAATCTTTTTCTATTCCCACAATCTTCGCCCCTGACGAGTATGCAACTTATCATGTGCATCGGCTAACAACTGCGGAATATTCAACCCTTGCGGACAACGTGGCAAACAATCCCCACACTCATTACAACGATTAGCTTTCATCCCAGGAAACCAATGTCCAGCATTTTCAAACATCTGATAACGATATTGTCCGTAATCAGTCAGATCGTAAGCAACCGACAGATTTCGCAGTCTCAATACTTCAGGTATATTAATCTGGGCAGGACAAGGCAAGCAAGCATAACATTGACTGCACAGATCGGTATCAAGACTAGTTTGTAATTGTCGCTCCAATCGATCGATAATTCCTATCTCAGTAGCCGTCAGCGGATAGTCAGCATCGGCTACATCTAATGAGGGGTATAGCTCATCAGGATTCGCAGCACCGAGACTGAGCGTACTAATGCGATCGTCCGCCAACAACCACCGATAATTAAATGCCAAGGGTGTCAATGGTTTGCACAATTCCACTAAATCCAGCGGCGGGGTGTAGAGCTTACCGCCTTTATCAGCAGGGGAAATGATAAATATCCCCATGTCATATTTACTAGCTAATGCGATCGCCGGAGCCAGTCGTTGGTTAAAGTAATAATAATGCAGGTTGATAAATTCAAATAATTGTGTCTCGATCGCAGCAAGAATTAGATCCAAACTACCGTGAGTAGAGAAACCGACGTGTTTGACCTTTCCGCACTCGATCGCATCTGCAATCGCCCGATAGCAGCCATCTTTCACCCAATCTAAATGTTCTTGAGTATTAATCCCATGAATTCCCAAACAATCGATATAGTCCAGTTGTAGGCGTTCCAAAGATTCATCAATCCACTGCGCCATTAATGCTCGATCGGGTGTTGGCGGTAGCTTAGTTGTAATATACAATTGCGATCGCTCAACTGGTAACTCACGCTGGAGAGCCAATCCCAAGTACGCCTCACTTTGTCCATATCCTCGCGCCGTCTCTAAATGATTAATCCCCATCGAGACAGCTTTATGTACAGTTTGATAAGTTACTTCAGGATTGGCTAAACATCGCATTGTTCCTAGAGAAAATGCGGATAGCAGCAGATTAGTTCGACCAAAACGACGGTAGTGCAATTATGCTTTAGGCTTTAGGTGTAAAGTATTAGATATTATAGCAATCCTACTTGAGTTCCTGCTCACAATATCGATCTGTAGGGGCAGTGCTTTATGCCTGCCCTCTCGTAGCTGTCGATCGTTGGAGATATCACATCCAATCAGACATTTTCCCTCAAGCCTAACACCTAACTTAGGTTCCAAAAGCTCGATCGCCAACATCGCCTAAACCAGGGACAATAAAGCCCGATTCATTGACATGCTCATCAATCATCGCAGCATAAATACTCAAAGTGGGATAAGCCGCACTTAACTTTTGCAAAGCTGGTGGTGCGGCAATAATTGAAATAATCCGCACATAAGCCGGATCGATCCCTCGTTGGGTTAGCTCACTCATGGCGTGCATAATCGTTCCACCAGTTGCTAGCATCGGCTCGGCGATGATAATCCGCGTATCGGGATCGAGCCGATCGGGTAATTTATTTAAATAGCAACTTGGGAGTAATGTCTTTTCATCACGAACCAATCCCAGATGATAAATTGCCGACTCTAAAGGTAATACTGACTGAATGCCATCTACTAATGTTAACCCCGCTCGTAAAATTGGGACGATCGCCAGTTTAGTTTGAGGATGGACAAAAGTAGCGGTAGCTTCAGCTAAAGGTGTCGGAATCTGAAGATCGATCGTCGGTAGCCACTCTCTAATCGCTTCATAAGCTAGCCATTTTCCCAACTCTGCCAACGTTTGGCGCAATATCTTTGGTGAAGTCTCGACATTCCGCGCCATCCCCAACCAATGCTTAATTAATGGATGTGGGGGTACATAAACACGCAGTTGGATCGCCATGACAGTAAGGGATAGATAAATCGAATGTCTGTAATATCATAGTGGTTAATCAGAGGTACCCACAAGTACATTGGTGTCAAATTAAGAAAGTAGCCCAGATATCAAACGACTTAGATCTATCCTATCGATGCCGCCTCCACCGAGCTTTAACTAATTTCAACCCCTTGCCCTACA
>JAJAZF010000103.1 GCA_026785875.1 Chamaesiphon sp.
GGTGCAAGCTGTGAGTAAATTCAAATTATCCGTAGAGCACATAGAAATCTTACCGTGTTTGTGTGGGTTGGGATCGATTCTGCACAAGACGGCGATCCCAACGATGATTAGTGGGTACTCTAACTAATATCAATGACTCGCTCTCGATCGCTAAATCTAAATCCCCATGCTCAACCGTCCGACTAAATGGCTGGAAACTAACTGGGTAGCTCCCGCCTATGCTGGGTGGTTGTTAGCAATCCTGACGATTTGCTTCTTTGGCGCAGCGACTAATACGATGGCTGGCTGGCTATATGTATTGAGTGGCGTGGGAGTCGCATTACTTGGGGTGTCGGCAATTTTGCCCGCTCGATCGATCCAAGCTCTGACAGTTACTCGCGAACCAATCTTACCCGTTACTGCTGGCACAGAATTAGAGATTGCCCTGACGATCCACAATCCTACCCAACGGGCGCAAACTTTATTTCAAGTTCAAGATTTGACAACATTGAACCGACTAAATCCGCCTGTAACCAGTGTAGAGCAAGTATTGGCTCAAAATAAGTATCGATGGGTGTATCGCGTGGCTACCGAGCAGCGTGGAGTCTATCAGTGGGCAAAAGTAGCCCTGCGAAGTGGTGCGCCGATCGGGTTATTTTGGTGTCAGCGATATCGTCAAGTCCCAGCGATCGCTTATGTATATCCGCAAGTACTCAAATTAGATCGATGTCCACTCATCGACGGAATGGGTAGTGCGGATCGATCGATCGATCCACATTCCAATCGCCATTTAGAAGCAGCCAATGAGGGGATGACTCGATCGCTGCGTCCTTACCGCTATGGCGATTCGATCCGCTTGATTCATTGGCGTACGAGTGCCCGGTATGGAGAGTTTCAAGTGCGCGAACTGGAAATCGATCGCGGCGGACAAGACATCGTAATTTATCTCGATAGTGGTGCAAACTGGAACGCAGCAGACTTTGAACAAGCCGTAATTGCTGCCTGTACACTCTACTTCTATGCCGCTCGATCGGCACGTTTTCATGTCAAACTCTGGACGGCTGGAACTGGTCTAATTTCTGGTACCCAACAGGTACTCGAAACCCTAGCAGCAGTTCAAAGTGCCGAACCCGCACAGACACAAATGCCCCCAATCCCAGTAATTTGCCTCACCAGTCAACCACAACAGGTAGAAACACTCCCCCCTGGTAGTCGCTGGGCATTGTGGACTCAGGAACGATTTACCCCCGCATCGTCCGGATCGGGCATCACGATCGACCCTCACCAATCCTTGCAACAACAGCTCAGTAGTGTCAACTTCGCTAGCAAGCGGGAAACACCCGTCTATGTTCAGTCACCACCAATTCAAAATTCCCAATTAAATTAACATGCCTTGGCTTAGTGGGATCTTCAACTATTAACTGTCAACTATTATGCGTCAACCTTCAGGGAGCAAAATTCAACTCACGAGTAGAGTCGATCGATTGGAACTGATGATTCCGGCGAGATTTCGACCAGATCGAGCCGGAATTCATCAGCTTGGATTAGCTGGCTCGATTAACTTTTTTGTACTGCTGTTAATTGTGCTCACAATTTATATCTCTGTGCCGCTGGCAAAATCAAACACCGAGTTAGCTGTGAAAGTTGGTCTGAGTGTAGCTTTGATGTTTGTGCTGCCGTTGACATTGTGGTTATTGAAGGGTGGCATCAGGATGTCATTCGAGCTTGCAGACAAGTTTCTGTCCCAGACGATCCTGACGATCGATCGCCAGCAATTTACATTATCTCAGCATCTTTATGGACTAGAGCGAAGTCGTCCCAAACATCTCAAAACCAGGGAAATCAGTCAAGTAATTGTCGATAACTACCAGCATCCCGATCTAAAAGTCCCCAAAGTTAGTCTGATGTTGGAGTTACGGCAGATCGATCCAGTCAGAATCCTCAGTACCGGACAAGATCTCACCGAACGCGAGATTAAATGGCTAGCTACAGAACTGAGCAACTGGCTGGGTGTCAATCTCGTTACCGATGAGATTTATTTAGATGGTAAATAACGTCAGTTTTTCCTCACTGAGAAGTCTTGGCGGTTGAGGGCAGGTTTTGTCCGATTGTTAATGGTAATTAGCCAAAACTCCAGCATAAACCTGCCCCTACTAATGTCTATGACTAGACTAAGATGTGAGTTTACCGAAGTGCAGGGGTTTAAAGCCCCAGCCTAAAAACTTCGCTGTCAACTGTCAACTGTTACTCAGGCATCCCAATCAAAGATCGATCGCCAGCAATTACCACCCCGATCGCATACGCCTCAATCTGTTGTGACTTAAAAAAGGCGATCGACTCACTTACAGCCGTGGAGGGGACAATAACGACATAACCGATGCCCATATTAAAAGTATTAAACATATCCACAGGTGCGACATTTCCCGCCTCAGCCAACCATTGAAACGCAGGCGGAATCTGCCAACTATGGAGATCGATCTCGATCGAATGATTGGCACTCAAACAACGCGGTAAGTTTTCTGGTAAACCACCACCTGTAATATGTGCCATCCCATGAATGGGCAATTGTTGCTCGATCGCCGCTAAAATCGGCTTGACATATATTTGAGTGGGAGTTAGATACACGTCCCCCAGATTTTTCCCTTCCAAGCGACTGGGAGTATCCTTCCACCCATAGCCGCCATCGCTGACAATCTTCCGCACTAAACTATAGCCATTACTATGAACACCACTACTCGCTAACCCGATCGCCACATCACCTACCTGGATCTGCGAACCATCGATCGTCTTGCTTTTTTCGACAATTCCCACAGTAAAGCCAGCCAGATCGTACTCACCTAATTGATAAAATCCAGGCATCTCCGCAGTCTCACCACCCAAGAGCGCGCAACCAGCTTGGCGACAACCATCGGCAATTCCCGCTACTACCTGCGTAAGTTGAGTAGAGTTGAGTTTGCCAGTTGCCAAATAATCGAGGAAATATAGCGGTTCGGCACCGCACGTCAAAATATCATTGACGCACATCGCCACCAAATCGATGCCAATGGAAGCATGATTGTCCAATTCTTGAGCAATTTTGAGCTTGGTACCCACTCCATCTGTGCCAGATACTAGTACTGGCTGTTGATAGCCAGATGGCAGTTCAAACCAGCCACTAAAGCCACCAAAACCACCTAAAACTCCTGGACGATGGGTACTTTGGACGAGGTTTTTGATGTTTTCGACAAACGCCCTCCCCGCGACAACATCGACACCTGCTTGTTGATAATCCATATCTGACCCCGTAGACGATCGGCATAGGCATTTTACAGCGATCGCTTTACACACCGCAAACTCGATCGTTGGCGTAGCCGCGCCCAGAGGTAATCGCCGCACTAC
>JAJAZF010000104.1 GCA_026785875.1 Chamaesiphon sp.
GAGCGATACCGGACATAACGCAGTTGCGCTTGTTTAATTTCTTCCAACCGTTGAGGATCGGTAATTGGTTCGGCTCGATCGACAAAATCCAGATATGCTGTGAGGTAATCTTTAAAGGCTCCAAATACATGCGTCTCTACCGCTTCAGTCTCCTGGGGACGCGTCCATAGGAAGGCTGGTGAGAAAAATGCCCGTGCTTCTTCAGGGAAATCACCACCCCACGGCAGATGCGCCTGATACTGATGAAACATCGGTAAAATCGGCGTGGTGTAGTGCTCCTGATAGGCTGGCTCATTCCAGAATAATGGCTGCATATCGATCGCAATCAGATGCCCCCCTGGCAATGTGACTAAATCCGCCCCAAAGAATGGTAAATCGTAGTTGAGGTGGGGGAAAATCACAAAATTAAGAACTTGTAGCGATTGTCCACCTTGAACGTGTGCAGCCCGAATTTGCCGCAATTTAGGCGATTGAAATCCATAGCTGGTAGTCAGGACTTCGGCTTGTTTGTCACCCTTACCCGTCATCGCACTATTGCGATCGAATCCCACCGGAATCGGATAAGCACTGATGTCTAGTCGGGATTTGAGATAATCGAGTCCGTAGTCTAGGAATGGTTGGTAGAGAGTCATTTCTGAGAGTGTGGGGAGTTTATTTGATTTGATGCGTAGGCTTTTACCCCACCCCAACCCTCCCCTTGGAAAGGGGAGGGAGTAAGAGCCTCCCCTGCAAGGTTGCGCTGTCTTGACCCAAACGCACGCTGAGGAGACCTCAGCGCGATTTGGGTCGCTAAACTGTCGGGGAACCCGAACAGTACAAAGCAAAACGCTGATTGGTGCAACACATGCGGAGGGAACCTCCGCGTGGTTGCATCCGCTTTATAAGGGGGGTTGGGGGGGTAAACAGATCTCAATCGAAGTGATTCTAGACTTTCCCGATTACAGCTAAAGGTGCTGAGTCTTCAAATAAGAATTCATGGAGAAAGCGTTCCGACCATTCGTGTCCGAAATAGCTGCTAAATAGTCCTGAAGCGGGGTCGCGTTCGGCACTATAGGAATCGTAGTCTTTTTGAGCTTTAGCGATGCGTTGAATGGCGGCTGGGTCGGTCAGAGGTTCGGCTCGATCGAGCATTTGCCAGTATAAATCTAGATAGTCTTTAAATGCTGCCAATAGCCTTGTGGAAACGGTTTCAACATCTGTTTTGGCAAACAGTAAATATTTAGAGAAATATTGATTGGAATCGTAAAATTTCATCTCTAGATCTTGAGATAGATCTGGATATCGATCGTGCAGAAATTTCAGTGGCTCGATATACTTTTGTTGGTATGCCGCATCTTGAAACAGCGGCTGAAAGTCAAGCACCACTAAATTCTTGACTTTACCAAACGAGAGAAAGTCCAATCCTAGCAGCGGTAGATCGTAGTGATGGCTGGGATAAATTACACAATTAAAAATTTGGGAACTCACGCCCGCATCAATGTATGTATACCGGATTTTTCGTAACTGGGGGCATTGATAACACCAGCTTTGGATCGTTGCAGGATTCTTACCTCGA
>JAJAZF010000105.1 GCA_026785875.1 Chamaesiphon sp.
ATGGATCTACTTCGCTCCTTACCCATTGGATTATATTTAGAACAGCCACTGACTTGGCTGCATCGTCTCGATCCGCGAGTTAAACTAGGCTGGCTGTTGAGCTTTTTGTTAGCCCCGATCCTCGCCAGTGCGATGTGGAAACTGAGTTTAGTCGCACTGCTAGTAATTATTAGTCTTCTGGCTGGTATCCCTTGGCGCGCACTCAAACAGCAGATGGGCTGGTTATTGCTAGTTGGTAGCGCAATCTTCTTGGTGGGGATGTTCGCGCCAGAAACGATCGATGTCAGCCATCAACTCCGATCCCCCGCCGATATCGGCACAGAGATCGCCCAACCATATCAATATGTATTATTTAAAATTGATACTGGCGCAATCCACCTCAAAATTACCAAAAAATCGATCGATAGTGCGATCTTTGCCAGTACTTTAATTTTTACACTGGTATACAGTACCACCATTTATCTACTTACCACTGCGCCAGAAGAAATTACGACTGGATTAGAAAGTTTAATGGCACCTCTGCGCCGTTATCATATCCCTGTTACCGAGATTACGCTCACTCTGACTTTAGCTCTGAGATTTATTCCCTTGGTACTAGAAGAGATCCAAAACTTAGTTCGATCGATCTATACTCGCGCGATCGACTGGCAAAAATTAGGACTCAAAAATAGTGCTAAAATTTGGCTGACTGTATCGGAAAAACTCTTGGAAAATCTGCTAAACAGAGCCGAACAAATCGCGATCGCCATGCAGGCACGCGGTTTCACTACTCCCAATACCCACATAGTCCAATGGCATCAATTAAAGTTAGGTAAAACTGATTTTTTAGCAATAGCACTTCTAGTCGTATTCTGGACAGCTAGATTTACTGTTGGCGGTCAATTTATTTAGGAGTTGACACAGGGGATGGTTGGGTTTTAAACTAATCTAGTTTCGTCTTCGTCGATCGGATCGATCCGCCCTTACAACACCCAACTTTGTATTTATCTATCCCCCTTGAACATCGAACTGGATCGCAAATATTCGATCGATTATTTAGACACGAGTCAATCGCTACCTTATTAGAAAGCCCCGCAAATAATACCGAGCATTCGGTCTTGACACGATACTCGATCTGTGCTGGATTGCCACAGACGATCGATCGGCAACCACAGATTTTTACTCCAGCAGTCGGGCAAATTTTAGACTGTTTGCGCGGGCTGTTAGCGACGAAAAATCAGCAAGAATCGGATTTACCCGCACATCTACCCTTTACTGGTGGCTGGTTGGGTTGGTTGGGCTACGAACTCGCAGGGGAAATCGAAGCACTCCCAGTTCGTCAACCAGATCCCTTACCATTCCCTGTAGCGTACTGGTATGCGCCCAATACGTTTGCCATTTTAGATCACTGGGAACAATTATTATATTTGTCTGCACATACAGCCGCAGAACTAGACGAACTTATCCTCAAATTAGCGCAGCCACCGATCGAGAATCACGATGTTTTTCAGAGCCAAACTCATCAGGATTTACATTTTTTTACATCAGAAGCCCAATATCAACAGGCAATTAGTCAAGCCCAAAAATATATTCAAGCTGGGGATATCTTTCAAACTAATTTATCACTGAGATTTAGTTCCCAAACAAATCTCGACAGTTGGCAAATCTATCAACGACTGCAAAACATTAATCCTTCTCCATTTGCCAGCTACTGGCAAACACCCTGGGGAGCGGTGATAAGTTGCTCCCCCGAAAGACTAGTCCAACTCCAACAACAGCAAGCCACAACCCGTCCGATCGCAGGTACTAGAAAACGCGGTCAAAATCCAACCCAAGACTGTCAATTAGCCACAGAATTATTGACTAATCCCAAAGAGATTGCCGAGCATATTATGTTAGTCGATCTCGAACGTAACGATCTCGGACGTGTCTGTCGGTGGGGTAGTGTCAAAGTTGATGAATTACTATCGATCGAGCGATATAGTCACGTCATGCACTTAGTCAGTAATGTTACTGGAGAATTAGATCCCCAATTTGACTCGATCGATCTGATTCGCGCGATGTTTCCAGGTGGCACAATTACTGGCTGTCCAAAAGTCCGATGTATGGAAATCATCGCCGAACTCGAACCATTTCCCCGCAATCTATTCTATGGCTCCTGCGGCTATCTCGACAGGCGCGGTCATCTAGATTTAAATATTTTGATTCGGACATTGCTGTATCATCAGGGCACCGTCTGGGGGCAAGTCGGCGCAGGAATTGTTGCCGATAGCCATCCCCAACAGGAGTGGCGCGAATCGCTCCAAAAAGCTGCTGCTCAAATCGCCGCACTGGGTATTATAAATTAACAGCGACATCTATCGTTGGTGTAACCTCTGTATGGGAGAATCGATCGATATCAGTCGATACCCGCATTCCAACTCCGTATACTCATCCTCCTTGCCGTGACTTCCGAAAATTACCTCAACCACCCTACCTTTGGCTTGCTCTATCGCATCTGCATCGTTGAGGAAAACCAAGAACTATTTACCACTCTCTACGCACAGCGAGTTTTTTTTATAGTCACCAACACTACTACCGGATTGTCGTTTCAACCTGTGACTCGTGCTGATGCGCGACTGACAATCGATACCCGCATTCGCCTACTCAGACGCAACGGTCAAATTCTCGAATATCAAGAGCTACAATCAATGATGCAGCAAAATTTTCCCGGCTAAAAGTTAGGTTTTAGATTTTAGGTTTTAGGATATAAGGTAGGGAAGATGTAGTTAATTATCGAAAAGACGATCTAACTATCCAAAACCACGCCTAATGCCTAACCTCTAAAGCCCAAAGCCTAAAGCCTAAATGACCATCGCGCATAATATTGAGACTATTCGTCGAGATTTACCAGCTTCAGTAAAATTGATGGCGGTAACTAAGCAAGTATCTGTAGCTCAGATGCGAGAAGCTTATGCCGTTGGGATTCGGGATTTTGGCGAGAGTAAAATTCAGGAAGCACAGGCAAAACAGCAAGAATTAGCCGACTTACCGGACATTTGTTGGCACCTAATCGGGCATTTGCAGGGTAACAAGGTACGCAAAGCAGTACAGATATTTGAGTGGATTCACTCAGTAGATAGCCTGAAACTAGTTCAACAGATCGATCGAGTCGCTACGGAATTAGCAACCAGCCCGAATATCTGTCTCCAAGTCAAAATATTGCCCGATCCCGACAAATATGGGTGGACGATCCCAGAGTTACTCGCAGATTTACCCCAAATTAGCGACTGTGAGCATCTCAAAATCAGAGGCTTAATGGCAATTCCCCCACTCGGCTTAACCCTCGCCCAAACTCAACAATTTTTTGAGCAGACACGAGATCTCAGCCACCAAATCGCTCAACAGCCTGGATCGAATCTTCAGATGTCCGAGTTGTCGATGGGTATGTCTGGGGACTATCTACCAGCCATCTCTGCTGGAGCGACGATTATTCGGCTGGGAAGTATCCTGTTTGGCGATCGCCTCAAACCATAACTCCAGTTTTTTAGGCTCGGCACAGCCCCACAGCACGAATACTTCTAAAAATCAATTTCCAACGTATTTATTTAATCGATCTTAAATAAAGCTGTCGATTTAACTAGTGGCAATTTCCGATCGAACTACAATACTTGAGAATGTTGCGTAGTATGTTCGGGCATTAACAACCTGTGACACCTAAGTATCATCATGACTAGGTAAACTAAGTAATTACACATAATACCAGTCCCATCCTAGTATCTATTTCTACCGAGCGAGCTATTTCACTACCCGAGCGGTTGGGATCGACGTTGTGCCACCACGCCAATAGTGAGCTAAAAAACCCTAATTAGCACTTCTCCCCCTGGAGAATCGGGCAGGATTTGAATCAAAAATTTAGACCTTGCTTCTAAGTATAATGGCGTAAACAAACCGAAATGCACATCAAGATTAGAGTGTCTGCTTCTTAAAGACTTTCTTAATACTTGTAATTTTGTGATATTATGCTGGATATATTGGCAATGCTTGTGTATTTTCACTGCTCCCTGCTTCAGGAAGAGGCTGTGCCAACGATGAGTTTAGTTTATTTACGCTCACGAACTTTAAGTAATTATGCTGAGGTAACAACCAATCCTCTTTTGACGTGCAGAACGCTGCACTAACTAAAAAAGCGAGATCGAAGGTTGTTAGGCTTACCGCCAACAGCGAGCCTGTTCCAGCATGAAAGCATTTCGCCAAAAGCATCCATACCACCACAACAGGGCACAGGAGTATTAACAGGTGAACGTTATCAACAAATTCAAAGATTTTATGGGTTTGAACGAAGAAGAGTACAGCGATTATGATCAAACAGATAGTGACGCTTATCGCGGCGACTATCATCCTCCAGAACCTCCAGCCCCGCAGCCAGTCGAAGAAGAACGTCGTGGTTTCCGCCGCTCGACCACGGAGACACGTGCAAGTAAAATAAATAACGTCGTTGGGATGCCAGGTATTATGCACGGAATATCAGAAATGATCCTGATCGAACCTCGCTCTTTTGAAGAAATGCCTCAAGTAATTGATGCTCTCAAAAACAGAAAGTCGGTGATCCTCAATATGACATTAATCCGTCAAGAAGAAGCTCAACGAGCGGTCGATTTTGTAGCTGGTGGAACTTATGCGATCGACGGTCACTACGAACGGATTGGTGATAACATCTTCCTGTTCACACCAAATTGCGTCCAAGTCAGTACTCCGAGCCATGTCATTCATGATGCAGCGCACCCGCCAGCACCATTACCTCAGACAGTTCGGAGCACTCGGAGTAGTCAATCTGCCTCCGCTTGGGGCAACGAGCCGATCCACGCAGCTCAATAAATTTATCACTATTGATGGCAACTGCGGCAGGTATCGATCCTTTCACTAACTGCAAGTAGTAATTTATGTCCGTCAAATTAGGTGTAATCGGCGGCGGGGTAATGGGTTCGGCGATCGTATCCCGCTTACTTACTCAAGGTACTTATCAAACTACCGACATCATCATCAGCGAACCCACACTCTCACAACAGGCATCTCTCCACCAACAATATGGAGTGGATGTGACTGGTGACAACAATTTGGCGGCTATGGCTCCAGTATTATTACTGGCAATCAAGCCCCAAATTTTTGAGCGAGTTGTTGCGGATTTAACACAACCCAATTCCTCACAATTAGTCATTTCGATCCTGGCGGGAGTCAGTATCGCCCAGTTAGAAAGAGCATTTCCCGATCGAGCAGTCATCCGCGCCATGCCCAATACCCCCGCAACTGTCGGGATGGGCATCACCGCCATCTCTGCGTCCCAGCATGTCCAACCACAGCATTTAGATTTAGCTACTCAAATTTTCCAAGCCGTCGGGGAAGTAGTCACCGTCCCAGAATCCCTGATGGATGCCGTAACTGGCTTGTCTGGTTCGGGTCCGGCCTATGTCGCCATCGCGATCGAGGCTCTAGCCGATGGGGGAGTCGCCGCAGGTCTCCCACGTCCGATCGCCGATCGACTCGCCTTACAGACCGTTTTAGGTACTGCCCAGCTCATCAAAGAATCCAACCTCCACCCCGCCCAGCTCAAGGATCGCGTTACTAGTCCTGGCGGAACTACCATTGCGGGAATTGTCAAATTAGAACAATCGGGTTTTCGCTCCGCACTGATTGAAGCCGTTATTGCCGCAGCCAACAGATCTCAGGAGTTAGGTAAATAGTTGGTAGTTGATACTTCTCCGATCTCCGTTCCAATGCCAAGGGCAAGGCTAACGCCCAACAGTACAAGAAGTCGATCGTTCAGTTCTAGTCAAGTCACCCCCAGCCCTTAACTCATGGCTTCCAATCGTAGTGCTAAAATCGATTCCCGCCGAAAAAGAACACCCCAGCAGCTAAAAGAGATCGATTCTCCCCCAGAGCGGCTACCCCAACAATCTGGTTCACCATATATTTATTTAGTGCGGCTGATTATTGGTGGATTGGGCGCAAGTACGATCGTTGGTACCGCGATCTCAGTAGTCAATCCCCCCAAGCAAATTGCCACCAAAATAGAACCGCCTTTATCTACCCCTAAACTGCTCCAGATCGATCGTCTCAAACTCACACCAGCCAGCCCGAGCCTCAACAATCGATTGCAGGCGATGAGCAAGAAAAATAGTAAGCTAGATTCAAGTTACCTATTCGTGGAGATCGATCGGGGCGAACATAGCGAACAGGGAAGCGATCGAGTATTACCTGCGGCGAGTACGATTAAATTACCGATTCTGATTGCCCTATTTCAGGATGTCGATACGCAGAAAGTGCGATTAGAAGAAAAACTGACGATCGACAAAAAATCGATCGCTGAAGGTTCTGGAGATTTGCAAGCGCAAAAACCTGGAACTCAAGTAAGTATCCTTGTCGCTGCAACCAAGATGATGACCATCAGTGATAATACCGCAACAAATCTACTGATCGCGCGGTTAGGCGGAAAAGCCTCTCTCAATCAACGGTTTCGGGATTGGGGACTCACAGTTACCACCATCAATCAGCAACTTCCAGATCTCGAAGGGAAAAATACCACTACAGCCGGAGAACTAGCTCGATCGATCGTGGCAATCGATCGCGGTAAAATCGTCTCAGATCCCGCCCGCAGCCAGATTTTGAGCATGATGAGCAATAGCTCGCGCAATACCATGCTACCCAAAGGTTTGGGCGCAGGTGCAAAAATTGCTCACAAAACGGGTGATATCGGCTCGATTATCGCTGATGTCGGTCTGATCGAGCTACCAACAGGTAAAAAATATATTGCCGCAGTGTTAGTCAAACGCCCCTATAATGACCCGGCTGGCCCCGAACTAGTCCGACAGATGTCCAAGGTTGCCTACACATATTTTCAGCAACCCCTACCCACACCCAGCCCTAGTGCGACTCAGCCCCAGCTTCTACACAGCCCAGGTGCCACCAACGATTCAGGCTTTCCCAACACCGTTTTTATCAAGAATAAGCGTTAGGCTTTAGGTTTTAGCATTCACTGTCTTGATTCGCTGTCTTGTCGTTTTTTTATTCGGGGGTTCCCCCCGAATAAAAACGCCGCTAAACCCTCTCTGCGAGACGCTGCGCGAACGGGAAACCCGAGGAGCGCGAATCGCCATCCACTATCCACCCTCCACCATCCACCCTCCACCCTCACAAAATGCACTTATTAATTCCTGCCGCTGGGATGGGGAAACGGATGCTTCACGATCGCAATAAGCTACTAATTACCCTGCTCGGTCAACCATTACTCGCTTGGACACTAATCGCCGCCGAACGAGCTGCATCGATTAGCTGGATTGGGATTATCGGGCAACCAGAAGATCGATCGGATCTCGACACCATCCTCGGCAACATATCCCTATCCAAACCCGTCCAATTTATCCAGGGTGGTAAAACTAGACAAGAATCCGTTTACAACGGTTTACAAGGGTTGCCAGATAGCGCAGAGCGAGTATTAATTCATGATGGAGCTAGATGTTTAGCCACACCAGATTTATTCGATCGATGTGCCGCTGCGATCGTGACCTGTCCCGGACTGATTGCAGCGATCTCCGTCAAAGATACAATTAAAATTGTAGATAGTGCGGGGATAGTTGTAGACACACCCAACAGAGCCAATCTTTGGGCTGCTCAAACACCCCAAGGTTTTGAAGTTAAACTGCTCAAAGCCTGTCACGACAAAGGACGCACTCTCGGCTGGGAAGTGACTGATGATGCCGCATTATTTGAAAAATGCAGTCTACCCGTTACCATCGTCCCCGGTGAAGAAACCAACCTCAAAATTACCACCCCAGTGGATCTCGCGATCGCCGAATTTATTCTCAGGAGTAGAGATTAACACGAATCACTATCCCCTACCCCCTACCCAATACCCATATGAACCTGGGGAAATTCCTCACTCGCGCCAGCATTGCTCTAATTACCACACTTGCCACTAATATTCCGCTGATGGCAAGCGAACTGGGGCCAGAAGTAGTCTTAAAAGCCGTATATTTAGGATTGCGTCAAGTAGATAGTACGCGATCGAATCCCAAAGTGAGATGGAATGTACCTAATGGGGTGTCCAGCCCTTGCGGACGGATATCGGGTAGCCTGTATTGTCCCCGCAACAATACGGTTTATCTTACCCAACAACATATGCGGATGGCTTATCAATATGGGGATGCAGCCTTGGCTTATATCCTCGCTCATGAATATGCTCACGCAGCGCAGACAATTGGTAGATTCAGACCGAGAACTATTACCCAAATCGAACTCCAAGCTGATTGTTTAGCTGGTTTCTATATGGGTGCGATGCCTAATGTTACATTCGATCGACAAGATATCGAGCAAATCGCCCAAATCGCCTATCAAGTTGGGGATTATGAAGTTAATAACCGCCAACACCACGGCACGCCTCAGCAACGCGCACAGGCTGTGCTGTTGGGCTTCCAAGCATCACAACAAAATGGCATCGCCGCCTGTGGAGTGCGGTAGAAAATCTCAGATATAAGTGCGAAAATTTAAAAGAGTAAATATTAATGTAAGTACAGCATGAAGATTGCGATCGCGGGAGCGACTGGATTTGTGGGTAGTCGGTTAGTCGAACAACTCCAAGCGCAGGGACATCAAGTTATCATTCTGACTCGGAGTCCCCAACAGGCAAGCAACCGCTTTGGGCAAGCGCAGATAGTTGGCTACAATCCACTCAAATCGGGAGAGTGGCAACAGTCGATCTCTGGCTGCGATGCCGTCATTAATTTAGCTGGAGAACCGATTGCCGAAAAACGTTGGACACCAGCTCAAAAGCGATCGATCCTCGACAGTCGGCAACTAGGCACCCAAAAAATTGTCGAAGCCATCAATCTAGCCACCATCAAACCCCAAGTTCTGATCAATGCCTCCGCGATCGGCTATTATGGCACCAGCGAAACTAGTAAATTTGATGAAACTAGTCCCGCTGGCACGGATTTTCTCGCCGAAGTATGCACCGCATGGGAGACAGCCGCCCAAGCAGTCACCGCCAATGGTACCCGTCTAGTCATCCTCCGATTGGGAATTGTCTTGGGTGAAAATGGTGGCGTATTAGGCAAGATGTTAGCACCCTTTAGTGCTTTTGTCGGCGGGCCGATCGGCAGTGGCAATCAATGGTTTTCCTGGATTCACCGCGATGATGTCGTGAGATTAATCATCGCTGCACTTAATGACACCAAAATGCAGGGTGTCTACAATGCGACTGCGCCCAATCCCATCACGATGACAGAATTTTCCCAAACTCTAGGCACAGTGATGAATCGTCCCTCCTGGCTCTCCGTCCCCAATTTCGCACTCGAAGCGATGTTAGGCGAAGGTGCAATTGTCGTTCTACAAGGACAGCAAGTAGTCCCCACCCGAACGCTGGCTCAAGGCTTTGATTTTCAATATTCCACTCTCAAACCAGCTCTGACGGCAATTGTAGGATAGTGGATTGGGAATTGGGAATAAAGGTTTTGTCTGGAATGAAAAATCACCATTCACCAGCCACCATCCACCATCCACTATTCCCTAATTACAATCGCTTCGATCTGGGCGATATTTGTCTCCCGATCGACGGCTGTAATCGCCCACCGCAGGGGTTCGCCC
>JAJAZF010000106.1 GCA_026785875.1 Chamaesiphon sp.
GGCAATACTCTGAAGCAGTCCCGTCGCACCCGATCGAGTCATCGGCATCCCGTAGAATTTGGATAGCCGGATAATCATCCCAATATCGATCGCTGCACCTGCGATAATATCCGCAGCAGTAAACGGATTGAGGGCAATCGCGATCGCTTTACTCATCACAAATTGCCAGATAATATCATTGGCTGCTTCCTCACGCCGCTCCAGCTTGCGATCGATTGTCTGTTTTTGAATCCGATCGGCTGCTAACATGGCATTGAGAGCGGCTAAGGATTTACCTTCACGTTGCAAAATCTCCACAATCCGCCACTTCAATGCGGCTACTTGGGGAGTGCCAGGCTGATAACTGATGCCCATACTCCCATCTTCCCGTGCGGCTGCACGCATCGTCACTGGAGCAGCGGCTACCATGATAATCTCACTCGGGCTGAGAATTTCTTTGACTCGCTCATCCCGAATTTTGGCATAGATCGCCATTTTATCGCGATCGGGATAGCGATCGACTTTATTAAATACCAATAGGAGCGGTTTACCCGCACTTCTCAGTTGCGAGAGGGTTTGCAATTCAAGTTCGCTAATATCGCCAGCAATAATAAATAAAATCAAATCTACTTGACGAGCGATTTCATGTGCAAGCAGTTGACGCTCCTCACCCTCAACTTCATCAATCCCAGGCGTATCGATAAATTCGATCGCTTCTTGTAGAGTAGCCGGAGTATCTTTATCGAGATCGAATTCATCCTGCCAATTATCGATTTCCCAGACTACTTGCTGGCGTTCTTGCGTCACTCCATGTAGAACACCCGCTTGAAATACTTCTTGCCCGATCAAAGCATTTAATAGTGAAGATTTACCTCTACCTACCATCCCAAATACAGCTACTTGAAACACCGCTCGATCGAGTTTTATCAGCATATTACTCAGTTCGGCGATCTCTGATTCTAATCCAGATCTTTCACGTTGACTCAGATCTAGATTCACCAACATTCGCCGCAAAGTATCCTGAGCTTGTTGATAGTTTCGCTCTGACTGGATCGTATTGAAATTCGCGATCGCGTCTGCTAGATTTTCTGAATCTTCCATTTTAGGGAATGGTGGATGGTGGATGGCTTGCACTGAGCGTAGTCGAAGTGTGGATGGTGAATGGTTTGCACTGTTGGCGTTAGATCTGTAGGGTGGGCACTGCCCACCAGCCCACCATCTATGTTTCAGGCATAATCCCGTTGATAAAGGGTGCTGGTGCGTTACGGCTTGTGCCTAACACACCCTACCTTTAACAAAGAGCAGAGGTTTAAATCCCCCACCTTAAAAACCCAATTATCAATTATCAATTATCAATTATCAATTATCAATTAATTTAATATTCCGACTTGCGATCGCGTGACATTAATGCGACGATCGCGGCTGGAGCTGTAATGGTACCTTGTAACAATCGATCGACTAATGCCGTAATCGGCATGTAAATATCATTTTGATCGGCAATCTGAATCAATACTTTAGTTGTATTTACCCCTTCGGCTGTTCCTTGTAAATTAGCTAAAACTTCACCCAAAGTTTTCCCTTGTGCTAACCCATAACCAACCTGATAATTTCGACTCAGAGGACTATTGCAGGTAGCCAAAAGATCGCCTAAACCCGATAGTCCATAGAAGGTTTCAGTTTTCCCGCCCCAATATTGACCGATCCGCACAATTTCCGCCAATCCTCGTGTCAACAGGGCAGACTTAGCATTATTTCCCAATTTTAAACCATCGCAAGTACCTGCGGCGATCGCGATGACGTTTTTGACTGTACCTGCAATTTCTACACCCACAGGATCGTCATTAGTATAAACTCGAAATTTAGGCGAAGAAAATATCTCTTGAATTGTATTAGCAGCGTCCACATTATCACTAGCAACTACAGTCGCCGCAGGTAATCCTTGCTGAATTTCCAGAGATAAATTCGGTCCCGATAAGACAACAATCGGGTTGAGCGGAAAAGCCTGATGCCAGAGTTGCGCGGGTGTAAAATTAGTTTGAGCATCCAATCCTTTCGTCGCTGTCACAATAATTTGATTTGGATCGATAGATCCAGCCAATTGTGCGATAACTGCCCGAACACCCGACATCGACACAGCCGAAATAACTGCCCTTTGTTGACATACCATCTCGGCTAACTGACGAGCGCAATTTCGCGACCAAATTAACGGTTCACCACCATTAATCCGCGTTAAATCTGCTAACGCCCCACCCCATGCACCCGCACCTATAATAATAATTCGATCGGACATAGGGAGGCTTTAGGTTTTAGGTTTTAAAGATGTAATAATTATTCCCCGCAGTAGGGTGGACATTGCCTACCAGTTAGATTTCAGACACAATCTATCTGATATAGCAATCCTATTTGAGTTCCTGAAAAAACAATCGATCTGTAGGGGCAGTGCTGTCTTGTCGTTTTTTTATTCTGGGGTTCCCCCAGAATAAAAACGCCGCTTCATGCCTGCCCTCTAGGGATTCAGCTTCTCATTTAGGATTGCTATAAGTAATTGCATCGACCTACTTTCTCGGATACTTAACCATCAACTTCTGCACCTCCTCAGCATGATAAGAACTGCGAGTCAGCGGTGTCGAAACTACTTGTAGGAAACCGATCTCCTCACCATATACCCGCCAAGCATCAAATTGCAGCGGGGTAACAAATTCTACCACGCCGAGATGCTTGGCTGAGGGTTGAAGATATTGCCCGATCGTGATGATATCGCAGTCTACCGATCGCAGATCGCGCATCGTTTGGCGAATTTCTTCATCGGTTTCGCCCAAACCGACCATAATCCCTGATTTAGTATAAACACTAGGAGTATACGCCCGCGATCGAGCCAAGACTGCCAACGAACGCTGATAGTCGCCCTGAGGACGCACGCGCCGATAGAGTCTGGAAATAGTTTCGGTATTATGATTGAGCACTTCTGGCTCTGCGTCTAAAATCGTCTCTAATGCTTGCCAATTGGCACATAGATCTGGTATCAGTACCTCGATCGTTGTCTTGGGTGACAGGGCGCGTACAGCTTGGATACACGATACAAATTGACCCGCACCCCCATCGGCTAGATCGTCACGATTCACCGAAGTGATCACGACGTGCTTGAGATTGAGTCGTTTGACAGCTTCCGCCAGCCGGATTGGTTCAGTCGGATCTAGAGCTTGAGGTTTTTTCTCA
>JAJAZF010000107.1 GCA_026785875.1 Chamaesiphon sp.
AGTGCCAGTGCGATTGGTTTCTCTGGTACCCTCGGCTAGGATGCGATCGAGGATATCTAAGTACGTCTGGTCTACTATGTTCATACACGATCGAGTGTTTTGCCAAAGCCTAATATTTTACCATGCGATCGCCTCACGCGAGTGAAATATTAAATCTCCTCATCTAGCGTTGATAAAATACCTACTAAATCTCTCGCACCGTGCAAAACTCGTAGGATTTCGATTCGTTCTTCTTGCACTCGATAAAATACTAAATAATCCCGAAACCGATTGACTAATTTAAACTCCTGTATGCCCAAACCCACCCTTGCGTTCGCCCACCGTTGTCAATTCCTCCACTACTCGCTCCTGTGCCACACATACCTCTAAGAACATCACTTGAGCGATTCTCGCGCCATGACTAAATAGATGCAAATCCGAGCCGTGATTGATCAGCCCGATTCCCACCCAGTCGGGATAGTGTTCGTCTACAATTCCTGGCGCGTTGATGACTGCGATCGCATTTTTGCACGCTAGACCACTTCTGGCACATACCAGCATCGTCGCAATCTTGTCGGGTTGGTCGGTGCTCAATCCAACCTTAAATCCGGCATTGATGATTTTATGCTGACCTGGAGCGAGACTAAAAAAGCGGAGTTGCGGTTCGGATTGTTGTAATAGATCCAGTGTCAACTCAGTGGCGATTTTTTTGCCATTAATATACACCGAACCTAGCGGATACTCGATCGAGAAACTACTTACAGTCGCTCGAAAAGACTCCCAAAAACCATCTGTAGGCAGTGGTAAATAAGCCTTCACATCTAGAGCCGCCGACCTGTCTACGGCTCTGTGAGGTCTAAATACTGGCTCGGCTAGTACGTATTCAACTGAAATCACACGATTATACTCACATCAATTCTGGCTCTATACTCTATCAATTTTTATTACACTCTATCTCTTAAAACTTAACTAATTTTTACATATATAATCCCAATAATTTAGAATCCAGATCGAATTGTAAATTTTCGCCCATTTCCGCGAAACTTAGTTAATAATGCTAGACGTGGCAGAAATTATGATAAATATTTATTCTCGTTTGATAGCACACAACGTATTGGAGACTAGCAGATCGTGAAATTGGCAGTATATGGTAAAGGTGGGATTGGGAAATCCACCACTAGTTGCAACATCTCCGTCGCGTTGGCAAAACGCGGCAAAAAAGTATTACAAATCGGGTGCGACCCCAAGCACGATAGTACCTTTACCCTGACAGGGTTTTTGATCCCGACGATCATCGACACACTTCAAGAAAAAGACTATCACTACGAAGATGTCTGGCCGGAAGATGTCATCTACAAAGGTTATGGTGGCGTGGATTGCGTCGAAGCTGGTGGGCCTCCTGCTGGTGCTGGTTGCGGTGGTTATGTAGTAGGAGAGACAGTTAAGCTGCTCAAAGAACTCAATGCTTTTGACGAGTACGACATTATTTTATTTGACGTACTAGGTGACGTAGTTTGTGGTGGTTTCGCTGCGCCACTCAACTATGCTGATTATTGTTTGATCGTTACTGACAATGGTTTCGATGCCTTATTTGCAGCGAATCGGATTGCAGCATCAGTACGTGAAAAAGCACGGACGCATCCACTCCGTTTAGCTGGTTTAATCGGTAATCGCACATCCAAACGTGACTTAATCGACAAATACATCGAAACAGTTCCGATGCCTGTGCTGGAAGTATTGCCCTTGATTGAAGACATTCGGATCTCTCGCGTCAAGGGTAAGACTCTGTTTGAGATGGCGGAATCCGATCCTTCGTTAGAATATGTCTGCGACTACTACCTGAATATTGCGGATCAAATTCTCGCTTTACCTGAAGGTGTCGTTCCAAATGATACGCCAGACAGAGATCTGTTTGCACTGTTGTCTGATTTCTATCTAAATCCGGTTGAGCCAAAGGCTCAGGATGCTAGCGAGAAAGTAGATCTGATGATGGTTTAAGAGTAGGTGGCGGGGATCTTTACCCCACCCCAGCCCTCCCCTTATAAAGGGGAGGGGGTAAGATAGCCTCCGCTTTATAAGGGGGGTTGGGGGGTAAAGATCTCTGCCGAAGTCCATAGCTCGATCGATTATAAAAAATAAAATTAATCAAGGGGATATATTATGACTGTTGCAGCAGAGCCACAGGCGTTAAATTTTGAGTGCGAAACGGGTAATTATCACACCTTCTGTCCGATTAGCTGTGTTGCATGGCTATACCAAAAAATCGAAGATAGCTTCTTCCTCGTCATCGGTACCAAAACCTGCGGTTACTTCCTCCAGAATGCGATGGGAGTGATGATCTTCGCCGAGCCGCGCTATGCGATGGCGGAATTGGAAGAAGGCGATATCTCCGCCCAGTTGAATGACTATGCCGAACTCAAGCGGTTGTGCGAACAGATCAAAAGAGATCGCAACCCCAGTGTCATCGTCTGGATTGGTACTTGTACCACCGAAATCATCAAGATGGACTTGGAAGGATTGGCTCCCCGTCTAGAAGCCGAACTGGGAATTCCGATCGTTACTGCCCGCGCCAATGGGTTAGACTATGCCTTTACCCAAGGTGAAGATACCGTACTCGCAGCAATGGCGGCGCGGTGTCCTGAGAAGGCTCCTGTCGAGCAGGAAGAGAAGGATGAGCGCAATGCGATCTCCAAATTGATGAACTTCGGACGTAAGAAAGAAGATGTCACAATTTCCGACTCAGAATACAAAGATCATCCGCCACTAGTATTATTCGGTTCCTTACCCGATCCTGTTGTCACCAACCTGACATTAGAGCTAAAAAAACAAGGTATCAAAGTATCTGGTTGGCTCCCCGCCAAACGCTTTACCGAGTTACCCGTACTTGCTGAAGGTTATTACGTCGCAGGTGTCAATCCCTTCCTCAGTCGCACCGCCACCACACTGATGCGCCGTCGTAAGTGTAAACTAATTGGCGCACCATTCCCGATCGGCCCTGACGGCACCCGCGCCTGGATTGAGAAAATCTGTTCGGTATTTAATATCGAACCTCAAGGATTGGATGAGCGCGAAGCCCAAATCTGGGAAGGCGTGGAAGAATATGTCAAACTGATTCGTGGTAAATCTGTCTTCTTCATGGGCGACAATCTCCTCGAAGTCTCGATGGCGCGGTTCCTGATTCGCTGTGGGATGACAGTCCAAGAAATCGGCATTCCCTACATGGATAAACGCTACCAAGCAGCCGAACTCGCCCTGCTCGAAAAAACCTGTCGGGAGATGAATTCACCATTACCGACAATCATGGAAAAACCCGACAACTATAACCAGTTGCAACGGATTTACGCCCAGAAACCTGATTTAGTAATCACCGGAATGGCTCATGCGAATCCGCTCGAAGCACGAGGAATTACAACTAAATGGTCGGTAGAGTTTACCTTCGCGCAAATGCACGGGTTCACTAATTCTCGCGATATTTTGGAATTAGTAACTCGTCCACTCCGCCGGAATGAAAATCTCAAGGATCTCGGTTGGGAGAAGTTAGTCAGAGATGAAGCAATAATCTAAATTAACTGACAATTAACAGTCAAAAATGAGCCAATAGTTAGGCTCATTTTTTTGTTAAAATGATAAGCCTGCTATGCCATCCTAACAACGAATTTATATTTATCTAACTATTTTTACTGTGAAAAGAATCCACATTCCTAATATGGGACCCGATGAAAATAATGTATCGACTGCAATTGCCATCGGAATAAAAGAATGTAAGGCTATTGGTGTCCAACAGATGACTCTGATTACCCCACTGAAGAACCTCGATAATATTGTTATTGGAAAATTATTAGGGGATGCTGCGAGCAAGAAACTAATGAAAGGTAATTCTATACTAATTGATAATTATGGAATTAATCTCACTTATGAAAGTATCTCCACGCTTCAGAAGATTATAACTCCACAAGTTGGTTTAGCATTCTATGTTTCCACAAGAGATATTAAAAAACTTGACGATCTATATTTTGACGTTTTGGTGTTTGTACCTTGGCTTGATACAGAAGGAACTAATTGGGCACAAAAATGGAACGCAGAGACTCATGGTTCTAATAATCAGGAAATAGCTATCGACTTATCAACAGAGGTAGTTGATTCACTTAAAGCTCTCACAAGTTGTATAAATCTCTCAACTGGAATTATCCATCCATCTGATAAGGAACACGCAAAGAGAAAATTTGCACAGCTTCAATTAGATGGCATTTCTTGGGATATCATAGAAATTGAAAAATGGGCTGTCAAAAATGGTTGGAAGGCTTCACATGCTCAAGAACTTGCGACTTTATCATCAAGATACATTTGATCTCTAGTTTTTCCTTCTTCTTGAATCATTGTAATAACTCGATCGACTATTAAATATAGGATGTGTAAGGGTGGGTTGATTCAAATAATTATCGCTAAATTCGATCGATCTCAAACGAACCCGCCCATCTTCACTAGGATCGATCGTGATAATTTGGGATGATGACATGCGATCGATTGTCAGTGGGCTTGGGCGGGTTAGATTTAGATTTTTAGAATTCGTAGGTTATCCCATAAACCCGCCCCTACGAATTTATGTGGGTGGAGATTAGATAGAATCTAATTTGTTTACTATTTTAATTGATCGAAATGACTCGATCGATCGCTATGCTGATTTAATTGCCTTACGAAATTCATTTGCAGCATTTAACCGAGAGGTTTCTGCCATCAAAACACAGCGAGTAAGCAAATCGATATCTAACGAAGTGAGTTCGGGGATTTCACTATGGGTAATGCGATCGTACTTTCCATCTCGTAGACGATAGAGACTAAATACCCCATCTTGCCAAAACCAGACTTCGGAGATTCCCAATATTTGATATCGCTGAAGTTTACCGAAACCACCACT
>JAJAZF010000108.1 GCA_026785875.1 Chamaesiphon sp.
AAATATACGAACCCTGCCAATCTGAACCTCACATGAGCAAAAGCGCAAGCTAAGAATATCGGGAGCCGTGTAATGCGAAAGTATTACGCACGGTTCTAACAGAGAGGGGCGCAAGGTAATTCTTGCCCTCGACTCTACCAAACAGCAACTAACTACAGCCTTCCCCGATTTACCGATATCTTTGGTTGACGAACGCTATTCTAGTCTAGAAGCACGCGATCGCTATTGGCAAATGTATCCAGCTAATTTTTTTACCAGACTCATTCCCCAAGGAATGCGCCAACCACCTCGCCCGATCGACGATCTTGTTGCAATTATTTTAATCGAGCGATACTTAAATCAGTTGAGAGTTGACAGTTGACAGTTGACAGCTAAAATTTAGAGATCGTCAGTAACTAAATTCAAGCGGCAATCGATTCAAGATCGATCGATAGTAATCGTTCTGCTTGAGTTAAATCGTAAGGGAAAGGTGCTTTGAGTGGACGATAATCAGATGGGTGAGATTGTCCGTGACGAATTACGGCGTTAATTAACATACATGGTTCGTCCCCGCTATTAATCGCTGAATGGGGAACTAGCGGGGGAATAGTTACAACCTTGGGTTCGGAGTCGCTCAAGGGAATATATTGATATTTGCCATTGTGCAAGATTACCAAGATAAAGCTACCTCGTACTACCATCAATTGATCGGTTTGATATTTATGCACGAACATATCATCGATCGTGTTGGCTGGAATTTGCACCAACATCGTCTCGTGACTAGCTTGCGGAGTATAAAGTTGAATCATCCCAGCTTTGACTGATGTGAGACGACGAATTTCTACACCTTTGGATAATGACATACTGAATCTCCAACAATTTGGGATAGTTAGCCGAACAGAGGTAGTACACTGATGCGCGTTTGGACTCTGAGTCAATCCACAGCGCACTTAAAATTTAAACTACATGTATTCATCTTAACGACTAAAAATCCTCGCGTTGGTAACTAAACAAACAAATTGTATATTTTTATAACCATTGTGCGCTAATGGCTGATTTTTGTGAACCGGAGCGGTTCGTGCCAGAAGGGGTAAGGGGTAAACCTACATCCAGCAGGTTAAATTCACGTTTTAATAATTAATACTAAGCATTGAGGAGCGTACAAACTTTACATAAAAAATTTAGGTAACAGGTTCAGTTGGATCGATCGTAAAAATATCGACTAGTTGCGATTTGGTTCTGCTCACACGACTGGGGCCGATTTGTTCGTGAAATAAAGTTTCATAGAAAAAACAAGAAAGACCAATAAATTGTTGAGCGTAAATACTGGCGACTTGTTCTTTAATGACTGCGCTGGGAATCGGACGAGTTCGCAGTCCGGCTAAGATGCCGATTGTGGTGGGAATTTTGGCACGAGCGGCTTGAACCTCGGGTTTAGTTAATTCGAGTAAAAATGAATCTAGTCGATCGCGATAGACTTGTAAAACTAACTCATCAATTAATCCTAACTCTTGCCATTTTTTCCAATCAGCTAAATAGCGAGTGCGCGAAAATACTAGTGGATTGGGGGACATAGAAATGATGCAATTGCGGCGGACGGATTTTACTGATGTCACGATCTGTCGCAATAATTCTGTCAATTGTTCCGAACCCCAATCCAGCCATACTTCGCTATCGTGTTCGATCGGGGGAATATCGCCAAAGTTATGTTGTTGAAATAATTCTTGGGTAAACCTGTCGTAACCCATTTCTTGGGGAAAGCAAAAATGATCGTCTAATTGAATTCCGGCTATAGTTGGATATTTTCTGACTACCTCAGTCACCAGATCTACCATGAATTTACGGACGCGAAAATGACAGGGATTCAACCATACATTGGGATCTAATTCGCCATTAGCACCTTGGATTCTTTGGGTGGTTTCATTAATATCGAGAGTTAGTAAATCTTTGTGTTTGAGCGCGATCGACGATCTTGGCGGCACCATCAATCCATACTCAAACCACGGAATCGTTCGGATGTTTAAAGGTCGGGCTAATTCGAGAATTTCTGCTAAAACATCTCTACCGACAAACGGACTATTTGGTAAAATTGCCGCCCCAGCAAATTGCTTGGTAACTTCGCTCGGATATAACGTATAACCCCGCTGCCAAACGACTGGATAAATTGTATTAAATCCCAAATCTGCCAACCGCCGTAAACCTTCTGCCAGATTTTTGCGCGAGTTCATGACTTCGCTATCGATATTAGTCAACCAAACAGCTTTTTGCATACAGAGCTTTGCAATCCCAATAAAATATTTCCCCAGTACCCGCTCAAAGTGTGCCTTGGGCGAGTTCCGCATTCGATCTGCGTCTAATTATCATAAGCGAGAACGGCCGATTGCCTACGGCAGACCAACACCGTCCAAGTCAAGGGATCGAATTTAACTGACTCGATCGAACCCGCCCGCAGCATCTCACATTTTCTGTTATCAATTTCCACTACTCTGCTGCATTTTTTTCAGCAGATCGATCGCCTGTTGATAATTTTGAGTATTACCGTGTTGCTGATATATTTTGGCGGCTTGGTTCAGATCGTCGATTGCACCAGGATGTGTTTATTTTGTGGCAAGATTGATATTATTCTATCGCACCCCGATCTGTGACGTTACTAGATGGCGATCGCATCACTAAATTTTCGGCGTTGCTGATTTGGGGTATGATTTGCCTCGGAAATTTAGAGATTGCCTAAGCGAGTGAATCATACCTAGATTCAGCATCACTAAATTTTCGATCGCTACGCAGATAGAGGGTATCCTCTAATGTTGCGGAGGCTTGAGCTGTTGTAATCTAGCGATCGAGAGATTTGCGCTCCAGCTCGATCGACTTGTACGATCGATCCCTAACCCCTGTTAAAATTGTAGAAATTGTAAAAATTTTTACCAAAACTTAATTTCAGGAGAACTATAGTAACTATGAGCGAAAAATCCCTGATGATTTCCCCGTCCATCCTCTCGGCGGACTTTAGCCGCTTGGGTGAAGAAATTCGGGCTGTGGATGCCGCTGGTGCTGACTGGATTCACGTTGATGTAATGGATGGACGGTTCGTACCAAATATTACTATCGGTCCCCTGATTGTTGAAGCCGTTCGCCCCCACACCAAAAAGCCATTAGATGTCCACTTGATGATCGTGGAACCAGAAAAATATGTCGCTGACTTTGCCAAAGCTGGTGCAGATATTATCTCCATCCATGTCGAGTACAACGCATCCGCCCATGTTCACCGCACCTTGGGACAAATTAAGGAACTAGGCAAAAAAGCAGGTGTAGTCCTCAATCCTGGCACTCCACTGGAGCTAATTGAATACGTCCTAGACTTGTGCGATTTGGTCTTGATTATGAGCGTCAACCCAGGTTTTGGCGGTCAAAGCTTTATTCCCAGCGCAGTTACTAAAGTTGCCAAGTTACGCAAAATGTGTGACGAGCGCGGTTTAGATCCTTGGATCGAAGTCGATGGCGGACTCAAAGCTAATAATAGCTGGCAAGTCATCGAAGCTGGTGCAAATGCGATCGTTGCTGGTTCGGCTGTATTTAACGCTCCTGACTATGCTGAAGCAATTAAAGGCGTTCGCAATAGCAAACGCCCACAATTAGTAACAGTTTAATTGAGTTGATGTAGGCGCAGATAGAGGTTGATGTTGTCCACCATCTAGACTTGACGCGCTCTGAGCTTGGCAAATACATATGTAACTAAAAAGACTGCCGGAGATTAACTCTGGGCAGTCTTTTTCGATCGAGTTGAGATGCAATCGGGCTTATGAACCAGTACCAGTATTATTGGAGTTGGTTTGGATATAGAGAACGATCAGGAAAATCGAAGGTACTAAGATGAATAAAAGACTGGCAACAAAACCTAAATTGTTAGTTTCCATTAGCGTAATTTCTATAAATTATTTCGATCGACATATGGACTAGAATATCATTTCCCGTGAGAGTGTAGGAAAGATCGGGAGATTTGACTTCTCCGCTCTTCCTCACTAGTCTCAACAAATCGAGATCCTCGAAACCCTGATTCTCACCAGCTAATTGCCGCCTACACTAGGGTTTGGGTTTAGTATTTACAGATACCGCCCCATTGACTATGGCTTGACAAGCAAGACGGTAGTTATCCGGTTTTTTAGCTAGTTTACGGTTCTCAAAATCAGTTCGGGGTGAGAGATTTTCCATCCCTTCGACGATCTCTACCCCACACGTGCCACACTGACCATAGCCACCACAGTTGATTAGCTTACCTTTGAAGGTATAGATATCAATTTGGTTTTGAACCGCCTTCTCGCGCAGATTTGACCCCTGTGCGACGACGATCTCTTTGTTCTCTTTGATAAATTTAATCACAGTCATCTTGAATACCCCCTAAAATTGTTTGCGCCCTATTAAGGATTATTAAGATTTTTGACGGTTTTGCCAAGGGGGTAGGGGATGAGGCTTTAGGTGTGAAGTCTGAGGTTTTAAGGATGAGATCGCTTTTACCAGCACCAAAGCCCAAAGCCTGAAACCTCACACCCAAAGCCCAAAACCCAAAACCTATTCCCTACTCGGCTAAAACTGTTGCCGTCCTAAGACTAGACAGGGCGCGATTGTAATTGAGAATTGCGGTGATGCGGTTGCCACGAGCGCGGGCGAGTTCGGTTTGAGCTTGAATGACATCGGTTTGAGTACCGACCCCTGCTTGAAAGCGCAGACGGGCTAGTTTGAGACTTTCTTCTGCTTGTCTCAGGGCTTGGGTAGATGTGGCGATATTTTTTTGACTAGAGCCGAGGCTAAAGTAAGCTTGTTCGACTTCAAATCGAATTTGATTCCGCGTGGTCGTGAACTGGTTTTCAAAAATTTGTTGATTGACTTTTTCTCGGTTGGAACCAGCTCCGGCGGAGCCACCATCCAAGAAGTTCCAACTCAACTGTGCGCCGATGCTGTAGTTATCTTGGGCTGAAGTGGAAGTGGTCAGACTCTTGCCGAGACCGTAGCTAGCAACCAGATTGACCTGAGCGGAATCAGCAGCAGAAGCAATAATTTGTTGTTGTTCGCTAATCTGGCGGAGGGATAGTTGTTGCTTGACTTCAGGGCGATTTTTGAATGCTAAGACTACACTATCTTCCAGGGAATAATTCCAATTACCCGACTCGCGCACGGTATCGGCTGCCCTAAATTCGGTATTTTGATCGACAACTAGGATCTGGGCGATCCTTTTGCGTGCCGTCTGCTGTTGACCTTGAGCGTTGGTGAGATCTTGATTGGCGGTGGCAAGTTGCACTTGGGCGCGGAGGATATCAAATCTAGTCCCCACACCAGCCCGTTCTTGGAGTTGGGCATCGCTCAAGCTGCGGGTTGCATCTCTGACGGCGGCTTGGTTGATAATCACTGCTGAATCAGCTCCTTGCAGATCGTAGTAGGCGGTGATGACTTGGCCGCGTACTAGTTGTTCGACCCGAATCAGATCGAGCCTGTCGAATCTAACTTGTTCCTCAGCAGCACGTACGCTACTCTGATTCCGACCCGCACTGAGGATATTGTAACTAGCTTGAACTCGACCTTGGACATCGGTGGTGCTGCTGTTGCCAAATTGAGGTTGATTACCAATAACTAAGGGCGAGCCTTGATTCTGGAGGGTACTTGTGAATCCTACTTGCACTGCTTGAGCGGCTTGCGCTCCAGCAATTCCTGTTTGCGATCGATCGATTGTCAGCCGCGCTGCTTGGACTTGACGATTGTTGCGAAAGGCAATGTCTATGGCTTCTTGGAGTGTGATGGATCTGTTGCCAGTAATCTGCACTTCTCCACCTGTTTTGGGTAGGTTAAGGTCGTTGCGGAGTTTGAGATCGCTATAAGGTGCTGGAGTAGTGGTAGTATTTTGGGCGATAACTGGGTGACGTTTAACGATCGATGACCTTCGATCTGGACTAGATTGGTCACTCGGAGCTGGTTGCAAGCTCTGACGGATACCTGCCAAATCCAATGATTTTGCCTGTGCGGTTTCCACACCCAATCCACCTAAACCCAGCGCAATCATCACCCAAATTGTTGGAAATCTAATTGTGCTGAGGCGATCGAGGTTGGTGCGATGGTTGCCCTGATGTCGTAAGCTGGCGACAGCGATCTGATGGTTGAGGGGATAAATTAATTCGCTCAGAGTTAGCATAGTCAATTAGTCTATAAAACTGTTTGAAAGATTTGGAAATCGGCTAATAAGATCTAAATTACCCGAGACATTCGCCACTAGGAACAGCGATTAGCCTCCCTATTTTCCCCTAATTTTTCTAGAAAATCAGGAATCCCATTAACTGGAACTAGTGGAATCTGTAATTTTTGGGCTAGTTCCTCAATTGTCACATCATCGAGAAACTTGGCTTCGTCGTGTTTGAGCATCACGCTGGGGATTAATACTCGATCGCCTAAATCTCGCCCTGGTAGCTCATGGAGTAGATCTTGTCCGGTTAATAGACCTGTGACTGTCATCTGTTGCCCCCAATATTGGCTGGCGATCGCCACTAAGTTAACTGTTAGACCTGGGATACTATTCAACTGCTTGACGATAGGTTGGAAGGCATTCTCGACGGCATTGCCGACCACCCAGGTGCAGGTGTGCGGGGGATTTATTTCGGTCATCTCCCATTCCGCAATTTCTTCGGCAAATTCATCGAGGAATCGACGAATCGAACCAACACCGTTTCCTAATTGAGGGTAGTCTTCGTAGTAATCGCTAGGTGGTAGTTCTACTCCCGCAATCAGATACCATTCATCAGCTAACCAGACGAAGGTAGAACCAAATTGTTGCTGAAATTCTTGTTGCAGGGCTTCGACTTGAGCGATGACAATCCTCGCAGTTGCGGGGGTGACGGGAGCAAGTTCGGTCAGATTGGGGCGAAACCGCGTCAACCCAACGGGAACGACGGCGACGGAGGCGACGGCGGGTGTATCGCCATGATGAAAACTAGCTAAATCGCGAATTGTCCGATCGAGATGTACCCCGTCGTTAATCCCTGGACACAACACCACCTGGGCATGGATTTCGAGCCGATGGGATTGAAACCATTGTAGTTGGTTCATGATTTCTCCCGCCCGCTGATTTTTCAACAGTTGCGATCGAATCTCTGGCTCGGTAGCGTGGACGGAAACATACAGGGGCGAGAGCCGCATCTGGGCAATCCGATCCCATTCTTTGGTAGTTAAATTGGTTAAAGTCAGATAGCTCCCATACAAGAAACTCAAGCGATAATCATCATCTTTGAAATACAAAGATTCGCGTTTACCTGGTGGTTGTTGATCGATAAAACAGAATGGACACTTATTGTTGCACTGGATCAACCCATCGAATAAGGCTGTCTCAAATTCTAGTCCTAAATCTTCATCATAATCCTTCTCGATCTCGACCTGATGCGCTTTACCCTTAGCATCTAGTACTTCTAGATCCAGCACTTCATCCGCACATAGGAACTGATAATCGATCAGATCGCGAGGTTTTTGACCATTGATTTTTACCAATCGATCGCCAGAAGTAAATCCAATTTCTGCCGCGATCGAATCGGGAATAACTCCTGTAATTACAGCCGGACGAATCGCACTTTCACTCATGAGGAAGGGGGGAGGGGAGATGGGGGAGAGAATATACCAGCCCATAACAATTATGGTCGATCGCATCAACTCTTGAGATCGAGATCGATTAAAGTTTCGGGCGATTTAGATGCTATTGGCTGCGCCCACGTCCAGACGGAATATTCTGGATGGGTTTGACTGGAGGTGGAGCTAAAATTTCAACCAGGACTTGACTCCCAACAATTTTAGCAGGATAGGCGGCTAAAGGCTTTGTCGCGGGGCCATTTAAGACTTCCCCATTGGCATCAAAATTCGAGCCATGACAGGGGCATGTGTATTTTTTCTCCCCAGCTACCCATTTGACATCGCAACCTTGATGAGTGCATTTGGGATTGACAGCAATTAATTGTTGGGAATTGTAAGGATTTCTTAAAACTGCGACTGCTTTGGTTTGTAAATAACCATTTTTATCTAAATCGCTAACAGATCCTACAACTGTAAAAACTCCAGGCTTTATTTGCGTGGCTGGTTTAGGAATATCTTTATCACCTGTGCCGGGAATATCATCCTGAGCGATCGCTTGACGCGGAGCGCAGACTGCTAATATCATCGGGAAACAACTAGTCAGCCAACCAATACTAAAATAGGCAAGAAAGGAGCGACGTTTAAGCATAATTTTTGCGGGTGAAGATGGCGAGGCGTAGCTATCCATTTTCTTGAGTTTTCATTATTACAATACAGAATTAACTTACTTTAGCTAGAGCTGGTGTCTTTGCTAATTTACCATCCTCCATGTACACGATCGCATCGGCAATATCTAGAATCCGATTGTCATGAGTTACTAATAAGATCGTACAACCTTGTTCTTTGGCTAATTTTTGCATTAGATCCACTACATCACGTCCAGATTGTTTGTCTAATGCCGCCGTCGGTTCATCAGCCAAGAGAATTTTGGGTTGACTGACAAGAGCGCGCGCGATCGCCACTCGTTGTTTTTGTCCGCCAGATAAGTTGTCTGGATAATAATTTACGCGTTCTCCCAGTCCTACCAATTCTAACATTTCGATCGATCGATCGTTCATTTCCTGGATCGAATATTCAGAATGCAGCTCTAAGCCCATCTTGACATTTTGGAGAGCAGTTAAACTCTCATGTAAATTGTGCCCCTGAAAGATATAACCATGATGGCGACGTGCGATCGTCAGTTGCTTTGATGAAGCACCACACATTTGGGTTCCTAACACTTTAAGACTACCAGATTGTGCCGATCGCAATCCCCCACACAAGGTTAGTAACGTAGTTTTACCAGAACCAGATGGCCCCGTCATAATAATAATTTCACCTGCATTTATTTCCAGGCTAATATCGAATAATACTTGCTTGCGAAGCTGTCCCGCACCAAAGTAGTGATCGAGATTGTTAATAGAAATTACTGGCTCCATCATCATATTTAATTATCAATTACTTGTATTAAGCGTAGTCGAAGTATCAATTATTAACGATCGATTAAACTCAGAACATATCAGCAGGATCGGCAGCTTGAACTTTTCCTGTTGCAACGGCACCAGAAAGCAGACACATAATCAGCGTTCCTGTGAATACCTGAGTTGCCCTCACCATCGTCATAGCGATCGGTAAATTGGTCGCACCACTCACAACACTATAGAATCCGATCGATACGATTAAACCTGGGATAAAGCCCGCTATGGCGAGGATTAATGCCTCTTCAAATACAATTATCAGCAAATAAGTATTGCTATAACCCATCGCCTTGAAAGTGGCATATTCTTTGAGATGAGAATTCACATCAGTAGATAAAACTTGATAAACAATAATTATTCCCACCAGGAATCCCAGAATTGCACCGACATTGAAAATCGCCCCAATCGGTCTTTCTTTTTGCCAATGTTCCCGTTCAAAAGCAATGTATTCCGCCTTCGTCAGCACCTTGATGCCTTCTTTAGGTAAATAAGATTTTAATTGTTGAACGACTTGCTGGGGATCGTAATCCGGTTTGAGCGTTATCAGCCCGACGTTGATATTACCTTGAGATTGTCGAGAAAATAATCGTAAATAATTATCTTCACTTGTCATCAGATGCCCATCGGCTGAAAATGAAGCACCGATCGAAAATAAGCCATTGACAGAGATCGTGCGTCTTTCGATTTCGGTAGTGACGGGCTTACCACGATCGACACTTGCTATAACTTTATCATAAGTGCCAATTGTATTGCGATCGAATAATAGAGTATCCGACTGTTTAATTTTATCTAGTTGAGCAGTAACTTCTGGCAGATTAAAAATTGGTTTATTCGGATTAAATCCAATAATAAGGAGACTCTTTTTTTCACGAGTTTGGGGGTTCTTCCAGTTTACCAAGTTCACATACATCGGCTCTGCTGATTTCACTCCCGTGATATCCATCGCCTGGTACAGTCTGCGACGGGGAAATGTAGACATCGCTCCAATATTTAATGCCTGGGTACTGATGATAAATATGTCCGCTTTTAATTTTGAGTGCAGTACGACAGCACTATCAAACAGGGCACCTTGAAACCCCAATTGCATTAACATTAATAAGTCTGCAAATGCCACACCGGAGATTGCTACTATAAATCGGCTTTTGTGCTGGGTGAGTTGTAGCCAGCCGAGTGGAGTTCTCCGAGTCAGACTTTTGATAAATTTTAGATTAAACATAAAATATTTCAGTGGGTAGGTACTGCCCACTATCTAGAGCTTAGGCTTCTACAATCGATTAACAAGCCCTGAATTATTGAGAATTGAGATTAATTACTGCTTGAATTTGTAAGTTTGTAAACTTGGTAGCTTTTTGACTAGATGCTGGATCTAAAGCTACATGGACTTCGACAATACGATCGTCAATATTACTAGTCGGATCGGCATTAATTACATTTTGACGCTTGACTTGGATGCCAACTCGATCGATCGTTCCTTGTAGTTCACCAGATAAAGAATTACTGGTCATTTTTACTTTCTGCCCGACGCGAATTTTATTAACATCACTTTGGTAAACTTCTACTACTGCATACATTTGACTAGTTCTACCAAGATCGGCGATCCCATCAGTACTAACTACTTCTCCAGGACGAGCAAAAATTTCTAAGATTTGACCATCTTGAGGTGATTTAATATAAGCTTGAGTGAGGCTTTCTTCGGCTCGTTTTAGAGATGCGATCGCACTTTTGACATCTACTTCGGCAGACATCACATCTACCGGACGCACTTCGGCAATCTTATTGAGCGTAAATTGACTTTCTTTAATCTGCTGCTGCGTCGATGTTTCGAGCTTTCGCAAATTAGCTCGTGCTTCGATGATTTGCTGTTGTCCCGATGTTTGAATCCGGCGCAAATTAGCTTGAGCTTCGGCGAGTTGTTGCTGACCAGAAGATTCGATTCTTCTTAAATTTGCTTGCGCCTGATTTACTTTCTGCTGCGCTGTTTGCAAAGTTAATCGTTTACTATCGCCGCTAGATGCCGAAACCGCTCCTTGTCGAGCCAGAGTAGCATAACGGTTATCCTCAGATCTGGCGTTAACCAGTCCGGCTTGAGCCTCGGCAATGGCTCCGATTTGGGCTTCGATTTGGGTGGCTGTCTCGGCTCTGACTCTGGCAATTGTGGCTTGCTGGGCTTCGACTTGGGTGGCTGTCTCCGTCATTACTCTGGCGAGTGTCGCTTGCTGGGCTTCGATGCCCGTCCCCCGTTCGGCTTGCAACCTGCCAATTGTGGCTTGCTGGGCATTGATTTCGCCCTGCTTGGCTCCAGCTTTGACTTTTACCAGACTTGCCTGGGCGACGCTGACTTTGGCTCTGGCTTCATTTACCGCTGCTTGCAAGCGTCCCTGACTATCCAGGATTGCGATTAACTGTCCCGCCTTAACTGTCGCCCCTTCCTCCACCAACAGTTTCTCGATTTTTACTCCTTCATTCGATGTCGGCGCAGATAGCTTGATGACTTCCCCTTTGGGTGCCAGTTTTCCCAATGCTGTCACGGTTTTGGGTTTGACTACTGCTGTCAATTGAGCTTGTTTGCTAGCAGTAGTCGCTTGCTGTTGTTGGTTGACATAATTCATCCCTACCACTGATAGCCCGATTAACGGAAAAATTAGTGGAATCGGGAAGGGTACATACCAAGGTCGGTTTGCAAATTTTTTGATCATTCTCCTGTCTCCACCTACTTTACTAAACGGTTTGGTATGAGCGATAATTAAAATATAGCTTTACTGAACGGTTTAGTCAAGTAATAAGTCCGAGATCCTTGCAAGCCGCTCCCATCCAGATTCAAACAGCCTTAGAATAGGACATAGCCAGACACAAGTAACAATGAAGTTGACACAAACTAGAGATTTAAAGCCAGAAAATAACACAGAAAAATTCGAGCAGATTCTCCAAGGAGCGATGAAGGAATTTTTGGCGCGGGGTTATGCAGGGACGAGCATGGAAAAAGTTGCGGCGGCGGCTGGCGTATCGAAACCGACAGTTTACAGCTATTTTAAAGATAAAGAATTACTATTTCAATTCTTAATTGAAAACTTAGTAAAAAAGAAGTTTAATTCAGTATTTGGGAACCAGCCACTTGAGGGAAAGCCTGAAATTGTGTTACGAAATATAGCTGATACAGCTTTCAAGAATTCTGCTAAAGATGAAGAGTTTAGCTGCTTTATGCGAACGATTGTTGGTGAGTCTGGACGTTTTCCAGAATTAGCAAAGATATGTGTTAAAAATCTTTTAGAACCTGAAATTGAGGCTATCGGTCAATATTTAGCCGCCCATCCAGAATTAAAAATATCAGATCCTCAAGCCGCAGCCTTATTATTTGTCAGCACATTAGCTCATTATCATACAGTGCAAGAGATTTTACATGGAAAAGATATTATTCAGATCGAGCGATCGCGGATCGTCGATAATTTGATGGAAATGATGCTGAAATCGATCGAAGAATAAATCGCATACTTCCGATCTCGGTTTAACCTTCTGATTCTGGATCGAATATAATATTTTCAAATACTTGCTCGATTGAAAAAGTCAGATCGATACTTTGGATCTCGATCGTATCGCCTGCTACATAGCTCAAAATCTCCCATCTGCCGCGTTCGTTTTTACTGTAAATATCGATCTCGATTTTATTAGTATCGACCAAAACGTAATCCTGTAAACTATCCGAACGTCGATACAGATTAAATTTGTCTCGCCTGTCATAAGCTGCGGTACTTGGAGATAAAACCTCAACAATCAAACAGGGATGAGAAATAAATTTAGTCGCGATTTTGTCTCGCTCGTCGCAAGTAACACTAACATCGGGATATACGTAATCGTTAGATGCTGCAATCTGTACCTTGGCATCAGAATTAAATGCTTCACATCCTTTACCTTGCAGGTGAAGAGTTAGCATAGTCAGAAAATTCCTACCAATTCTACTATGATTGAGCGTACCGCCAGTCATGGCATAAACTTCCCCATTTAGATATTCATGGCGAAACTCCTGCTCTTGCTCCCAGTCTAGATATTCTGCTGGGGTGAGCTTGGGAAAGTGTTCTCGTACAGCAGCCATTAGTATTGACCTCGATCGAGTAATGTATAGAATTATTATCTGTCTAAAATAGGGTGAGATCTAACTTAAAATATTCGATCGAGTGCGATCGATAGTTCGGGAAAAATATCGTCTATAATTACGCCATCGCCCATATAAGTTACAGGAGCACGATCGGGATAAAATACCGTTATACTTTGCGCGACTGGATCTACTACCCATACTTGCAATACACCCCCACCTAAATAATTACTGGCTTTTTGGGTCATTTGTCCGAAGGTTTGTCCAGGGGAGATAATTTCAATCGCAAGTTCGGGTGAAACGGGACAAGCTGCATTTTCATTCCAGCTTTCGGGTAGTCGATCGAACGAAACGTAGATTAAATCCGGTACGGGTGTAAAATCTTTACTGAGATCGAATGCCCACTCCATTTCCGCACGACCGCGATTTTCAGCCCATTCGGTGAGAATATTCAGAATTTTTCGTGCAGATCGAGCGTGAAAATATTTGGGGGACATTTTAGGTACTGCGATGCCATCGATTAATTCATAGGTGATATCGGCAGCATCTACCAATGCCCAAAATTCTGCCTTGGTGAGTTTTTTAGTTGCGATATCGACCATAGTAATATCGATGATAGTAAGACAGTACGAGAAGTCAAAATTTATAAGAAGATGCGATCGATCTCTGCTTTAAACCCAGGTAATAACGGCGAAGTTAGTGTATCACCTGTTAAAAGTGTCGCTACTAATTGCAATTGAGCATCCGTGCGGCGATAGATTTCTAAAGTTTGTAATTGCCAATTGACGATCCAATATTCCTGCACGCCATGACGGGAATATAACTTCAGCTTGATGCTTTTATCTCGCTGTTCGTTTTGTGCGCAGGGAGAGAGAATTTCGACTACCAACTCTGGTGCGATCGTCAAGTGTCCCGCTGTATCGATACCTTGCTCTATCCGCGATTTACTCGCCCACACCAGATCGGGAATTACCGCATCTATCGTGGTGAAAACTAAACCAGGAGTCTGAACGCTAAGACCTAATCCAGTTTCTTCCGACCAGTTTTCCAACCGCACTTGAATCTTACCTGCGACTCTTTGATGGCTGATGTGGGGAGCGCGACTCACAAATAGTTCTCCTTCAATAATTTCATGGCGCAACCAGCCACCATCATCGGGCATGGCATC
>JAJAZF010000109.1 GCA_026785875.1 Chamaesiphon sp.
AAGTCGATCCGCGAAATGTGTGTATTTGCCAGACAAAACCTCTGTAGCGATCCGCCGTTTTCCAAGCTAGATCTGATTAGCTGTCGCAACGTGCTGATTTATTTGGGAGCAGCATTACAAAAGAAAATTTTGCCGACCTTCAACTATGGTCTCAAACCTACGGGTTTTCTGATGTTGGGTACCTCCGAGACGACGGGTGAATCTTCAGACTTGTTTAAGACAGTAGATAAAAAGCAAAAGATTTATGCGCAAAAATCGGCTCCAGCACGGCTGGCATACGATCTGAGTACCAATCGTGCCAGCGAACTTGTCAAGTCCACCCCCAGTGGCGACCCTGGCTACAATGACTTTGACTTACAAAAAGAGGCAGATCGGATCGTTTTAGATCGGTTCGCGCCTGTTGGGGTAGTCATCGATAACGATTTGGAGATTTTGCACTTTCGGGGGCAGACAAGTCCCTATCTCGAACCTGCTCCGGGTAGAGCCAGCCACAACTTGCTAAAGATGGCAAAAGATGGCTTGAAGCTGGAGCTACGCGCTGCCGTTCACCAAGCCAGACAGCAAAATTTGGCGGTGAGCAAGGAAAATTTGCAGATTACTGACGGCAAGGAAACCAGACAGCTCAACTTGGAGGTGATTCCCCTCAAAGCGAGTGGTGTGGAAGAACGCTATTTTTTGGTCTTATTTCAAGCAGCTACCCCCGCCGCGATCCCTCAATCCAGTGGAGTGATTCTGCTGACTCAGAACTCCGCAGATCGAACCACCCCTCAGCCAGCCAGCCCACCCAGCGAGCTGGAAATTACCCGACTCAGCCAGGAGCTAGCCACCACCAAAGAGTATCTGAGATCGATTATTGAGGAGCAGGAAACCACCAATCAAGATCTGCGCGCGGCGAATGAAGAAATCTTGTCTAGCAATGAGGAATACCAAAGCAGCAATGAGGAGCTAGAAACCGCCAAAGAAGAAATTCAGGCAACTAACGAAGAACTTAATACAATTAATGATGAATTGCAGCGGCGCAACCATGAATTAACTCAGGTTAGCAACGATTTACAGAACCTGATTAGCAGTACGAATATTCCGATTTTGATGCTGAGTAGCGATCTGTGTATCCGCAACTTCACACCACTGGCTCAAAGTATCTTGCATCTGATTTCAACAGATGTCGGACGACCATTGCGAGATATCAACCACGCGCTCAATGTCCCCGACTTAGAATCCCAGATTCGAGAAGTCATTAATACTCTCACGACAATAGAGCAAGAAGTCCAAGATCGAGAGGGGCATTGGTACGATCTCCGCATCCGCCCCTATAGCACCCTCGACAACAAGATCGACGGGGCGATGCTCATATTGGTCGATATCGACGCGCTCAAACATAGTATGGAACAACTCGAATACTCCCGTAACTACGCTCAGGCGATCGTCGAAACCGTCCGCGAACCGTTGATCGTACTCGATGGCAACTTACGAGTAGTTACCGCCAATCAATCCTTTTATGATACCTTTCAGGCGACAACCGCCGAGACACAGCAGCGACCGATCTTCGATCTCGGTAACGGACAGTGGAATATCCCCAAATTACGCCAGTTACTCCTAGAAATTTTGCCGACCGACAGCCAACTTCAGGATTTTGAAGTCCAGCATGATTTCGAGCAGATCGGGCACAAAACTATGCTGCTCAATGCGCGGACGATGACCCCACCCGAAGGTGGTAGCAGTATCTTACTCGCGATCGAAGATATCACCGAACGCAAACGCTTAGAAGCCGAACTAAATTATACTGTGATTCAAGAACAAGCCGCCCGCAGTGCAGCAGAAGCCGCCAATCGCGCCAAAGACGAGTTCTTATCGATGGTTTCGCACGAACTCCGCAGCCCCCTCAGTGCGATCCTCGGCTGGTCACAGTTATTACGGACGCAAAAGTTTGATGCAGCCAAAACCAAGCACGCTCTGGAAACGATCGAACAGAGTGCCAAGACTCAAGATCGACTGATTGAAGACCTCTTAGACGTTTCCGTCATGGCTTCGGGTAAGCTTAAGTTGAATACTAGCTCGATCGATCTTGTGCCGATAATTCACAACGCGATCGATCTAGTCCAATTATCAGTAGATGCCAAGCAGATCGAGCTAGTATCCAACCTCGATCCCGCACCAGAGCAGATCGTCGGCGATCCAGATCGAATCGGGCAAATCATCTCCAACCTGCTCATCAATGCCATCAAGTTCACCCCCGCTGGCGGACGGGTAAATATCAACTTAGCTTACCTCCCAACTCAAGCCCAAATTATCATCAGCGACACCGGACGCGGTATTACTGCTGAGTTCTTGCCATTGGTATTCGATCGCTGGAGTCAATCAGACACCACCCCAAATCGATCGAATTCTGGCTTAGGTTTGGGACTATCGATCGTTCGCTCCCTAGTAGAGCTGCACGACGGCACAGTCACAGTAGCCAGCCCAGGCGCAGACCAAGGCTCAACCTTCACCGTCCTATTACCCCTGCAAGTAAGTTGACAGTTGACAGTTGAGTTTAATTATCTACTAGATACTTATAGAACCTATTTGAGATCTTTTAGTGGGGAGGGCGGGTTCGTGTGCCTACGGCAGGCTACGCCAACAATATCGATCGGTAAAATCGATATCAGCTAGCATAAACAAAGCCATCTACAGATCCATAAATTAGTGCATGATACATTTTTTATAACTCGTAGGGGCTTTGTTTATGCTAATAATTTCCGCCAAGCACTACTAAATTAGAACAAACCCGCCCATCCTCACTGTCAACTGATTTACCTCTTCTCCGCCACCAGCAAATCCAGCTCCGCCTGCATGTGTGCTTCTACCCGATCGTAACAGGCATCGACGTAATCTCGATCGCTTGCCGCACTTCGCCCATATCGATCGAATTCGATCGGTTCGCAGATCCGAATCTGGATCTGAGTCGGTAACGGTAAATTGGGCAACGGGCCGATCCCAATCCCCCAAGGCAATCCCAGATAGATCGGGAATACATTTGGATCGATCCCAAATAACCACGGCATCCCGAAATCGTGCAGCCGTTCGAGGATCGGGTACAGATCTGTCAATACGATCAGCCCCTCATGGGCACCCACAGATACTACAGGCACGATCGGCGCACGTTCGCGCAGGGCGACTTTGATAAATCCCTTGCGCCCAGCCAACTGAATCCGATGTCTCTGACTATACGGGCGAAAAATATCCTCAGCACCGCCAGGATAGACCAATACCGCCGCCTCTTGTTGGAGGGCAGCGATCGCCATTTTAGGATGAGCCACGATCGCCCCAGCCCGAGCGGCTAACTCGGCTGTCGGCCCAAAATACTTCCATACATCGGGATGTGCTAGCCCATAGGCAGGGCGTTCGGTACCATAACGCTCAAACCAGTCATACATCAGCATGAACATGTCAGGAGCCGCCAGACCCCCATTGTGAGAGCCAACTACCAGCATCCGTCCCTGAGTGGGGAGATGTTCCCAGCCATCAGTCTGGACTCGAAAATAATATTGATACAGCCACTTCCACAGTGGCATCAGTACCTCGCGGATCGCGCGTGGATCGCGATCGTCCAACGACCAACCATCATATCTATGTCGCGAATTCGGTGGGGGTGGATCGATCGGGGGGAAGGGGTTAAACAATTGTCGCAGAGTGGGGAGGACAGGAATTTGAGCCACAATTTAGTTGCCTGTGGCTGCATCAGGCTTATCGATCGTACCAAACAACGGCTGGAATAGAAACGATCGAGATGGCTAGGGCGATCGCGATCGCTGTCATTTCTCGACATCAGCTCTTACTGTTCCAGTGTCCGTTCCTGAGAAATTTTTCTCTACCTACTTGCATAATCACCAAAGATTTGCTATATTAGTCAAGTTGCCTAAATTAAACACAGCAACGAGCCGGGATAGCTCAGTTGGTAGAGCAGAGGACTGAAAATCCTCGTGTCCGGAGTTCAAATCTCCGTCCTGGCATATGTACCTTTATTATGCACTGTTTAAGAGATATAAATAAAGGTAGGGTATGTTAAGCGAAAGCCTAACATACCCTACATTCGATCCCAGGGATCTGATTTACTTGAGAGGTCGAATAGTCGATCGGTGAGTTAATCAAACTATGCGACTAAATATAATCTAAAATCTGATGTGCCATCTCTAGTTTAGCGCAGGGCAGAATATCAAACCGTTCGCCATTTTGGGTGAGTAGTACTGCTTGATTGCGATCGCTACCAAAGCCGCTATCTGCCAGATCCACCGGATTAGCCACAATCGCATCTAATTGTTTACGTTCTAACTTCTCTAGAGCTGGAGTGACAATATCGCCAGTCTGAGCAGCAAATCCAACTAATTTTTGATGTGGTTGTTTAATCCTACCTAACTCAGCAATGATATCGGGTACTAGATCTAATTTTAACTCAGTTGGTAAGAGTTTTTTTGGTAATTTCTGGACGCTATAATCAGCGGGTTTGACATCAGCAACCGCCGCTGACATGATGACTAAATCGCTATCTGGGAAATACGCCAGCATTTCGCGGTGCATTTGCGCGCTATTAATTACGGACACTGTTTTGATTCTTTCATCGATCGAGACATCTGGCAAAGTACTATGAACTAGTGTGACGATCGCGCCCCGATGAACGGCTGCTTGTGCCAGAGCTAATCCCATTTTTCCCGTCGCCGGATTGCCAATAAACCGGACGGGATCGAAAAATTCTCGCGTTCCACCCGTACTAATCAGGACTTTTTTGCCTAGCAAATCTAGTTTGCCCCCAGTGTGCAGGAGTGAATTAATATAGGGCAAAATCTCTGTAGGTTCAGCCATTCTCCCCCGCCCGACTCGATCGCAAGCAAGTAATCCAGCCGCAGGCCCAGCAGCATGATAGCGTGAATCTTGACACAATAACTCCCAATTTCGCCGTACCGATACTTGCTCCCACATCTCAGTATTCATCGCGGGAGCAAGCAAGATCGGACAAGTAGAAGCTAAGACTGTATTTGTTAATAAATTATCTGCTAATCCATGCGCTAATTTACCCAGAGTATTAGCAGTCAGTGGGGCGATGAGAAATAAATCTGCCCATTCTCCCAATTCGATATGCAAGGGGCGATAGTGTACTGGTTGCCAAAAATCGCGATCGGTATATGCTGGATGGCGTGATAGTGTCGCCACAGTCAGGGGTGTAATAAATTGCTCTCCGCCTGCGGTGAGGATGACTTTTACCTCGATTCCAGTTTTAAATAAACTGGAAATTATTTCACATACTTTGTACGCCGCAATTCCGCCACCAATACCAATTAAAACCCGCATCAATTATGTATGAACTTGGTGTGTTGTTTGCGATCGATC
>JAJAZF010000110.1 GCA_026785875.1 Chamaesiphon sp.
AGTGACGATCGGGAATGGCATGGTCGGTCATCGGTTCCTAGAACAGATGGCAGCAAAAGGTGCAGATTGGGAGCTAATCTGCTTTTGTGAAGAGCCACGGGTAGCTTACGATCGGGTTAATCTCAGCGGTTATTTTGCGGGTAAGACAGCCGAGGATCTCTCGCTTGTCGCACCAGATTTTTATCAAGACAACAATATTCAGGTACATGTAGGTGATAAAGCGGTAAGCATCGATCGAGCAAATAAGACTGTCACATCGGCAAAAGGAGTGACGATTAGTTATGACAAGCTGGTGCTGGCGACTGGCTCCTATCCTTTTGTACCGCCGATAAAAGGTAACGATTTACCTGGTACTTTTGTCTATCGGACGATTTGCGATCTAGAAGCAACCGAAGCGTATGCCAAAGACTGTAAAGTTGGAGTGGTCGTCGGTGGTGGACTACTAGGCTTGGAATGTGCCAATGCGCTGCAAAATTTGGGACTAAAGACGCATGTAGTTGAATTCATGCCGCGTCTGATGCCCGTACAGGTAGATGACGCTGGTGGTGCAGTATTGCGCCAGAAAATTGAAGACTTGGGCATTGGCATTCATACGGGTAAATCGACGACTGAGATTGTCGCCGACGAAAATGGACGCGTCTGCAAGATGTTATTTGCCGATGGCACTGAATTACTGACAGATACGATCGTCTTCTCGGCGGGAATTCGTCCTCAGGATGAGTTGGCGCGTCAGTGTGGCTTGAAAATCGGCGATCGAGGTGGCATCGCGATCGACGATAATTGTCAAACATCCGATCCTAATGTGTATGCGATCGGTGAATGCGCTCTCTATAATAATCAAATTTTTGGGCTAGTTGCTCCTGGCTACCGGATGGCAGAAGTCGCCGCAGATCGGCTCTGTGGCAGCGATACAAATAATTTTACTGGGGCAGACATGTCCACCAAATTGAAGCTATTGGGCATTGATGTAGCTAGCTTTGGGGACGCATTTGGGAAGACGGCTGGCTCGAAAGTCATCGCGATCGATGATGCTGTCAGCGGTACTTACAAAAAGCTGGTAGTAGATCGAGACGGTAGCCGTTTATTAGGTGGTATCCTCGTCGGTGATGCGACTGTGTACGGTACCTTGCTGCAACTGATGCAAAATCAGATGGCATTACCACCCCATCCAGAGGATCTGATTTTACCGCCGCGTAGTGGTGCAACGATGGCGATGGGAGTCGAACAACTTCCCGACACCGCCCAAATTTGCTCGTGTAATAACGTCACCAAAGGACAAATCTGCACCGCAATTCAAGAGCAAGAACTTCGCGATATCGGGAGCGTTAAATCTTGTACCAATGCTGGGATGGGTTGCGGCGGTTGCGTCCCTCTAGTTACCGACTTACTCAAAGCCGAACTCAAGAAAGCTGGAATCGCCGTTAATAATCACCTGTGCGAACACTTCGCCTTCTCCCGTCAGGAATTATACAGCTTAGTGCGATCGCAAGATATCCACACCTTCCAACAACTACTCGATCGACATGGTACCGGACGCGGCTGTGAAATCTGCAAACCAGCCATCAGTTCGATCCTCGCCTCCGCTTGGAACGACCAAATTCTCGACGCACCCCACGTCAGCCTCCAAGACACCAACGATGCCTTCCTCGCCAATATTCAACGCGATGGCACCTATTCAGTTATCCCCCGCATCCCTGGCGGCGAAATCACCCCCGAAAAACTAATCGTACTGGGCGAAGTCGCCAAAGACTTTGGACTCTACACCAAGATCACGGGCGCACAACGCATCGATTTGCTCGGCGCAAGGGTAGACCAACTGCCCCTAATTTGGCAGCGTCTGGTGGCTGCTGGCTTTGAATCTGGACACGCTTACGGCAAGGCTCTCCGCACCGTTAAATCCTGTGTGGGTAGTACATGGTGTCGATTTGGCGTTCAGGATTCGGTCAGCCTCGCGATCGAGGTAGAATTACGCTATCGTGGACTTCGCGCTCCGCACAAATTCAAATCCGCAGTCTCTGGCTGTACCCGCGAATGTGCGGAAGCTCAAAGCAAGGATTTTGGCATCATCGCTACCGAAAAAGGCTGGAACCTATATGTGTGCGGAAATGGTGGGATGAAGCCCCAACACGCCCAACTCCTCGCCGCTGACTTAGACAAAGAAACCTTGATTCGCTATGTTGACAGGTTCTTGATGTTCTACATCCGCACCGCCAATCGGTTAGAGCGGACAGCGACATGGTTTAATAAACTCGAAGGTGGGATGGAATATCTGCAAAATGTGATTATCAATGATTCCCTGGGCATCGCCGCCGAACTCGAAGCAGAAATGGCGCATCAGGTAGCGACATACGCCTGTGAGTGGGATGTCACCCTCAAAGATCCGGTTAAACTCCAACGCTTCCAACACTTCGTCAACAGCGATGCACCCGATCCTAATATTGTGTTAGTTGAAGAGCGCGGACAAAAACGTCCTGTGTTTGAACATGAGCGACAATTGCTAGAGATCGATCGTTAGGAAATCGCAGACATCGAATCCGTACAATAATTTTGGAGGGGCAATCCCTTGTGGTTGCCCTTAGTCGATGTAGGGTAAGCACAAGGCATTACCCCTACAGTATCTTTTTAAAAAATCACAAATTTCATGTCACAAATAGAATCAATTCAGCCAACAACCCAACAGTGGACAACTATCTGTCCCCTAGATCGAATTTTACCAAATACAGGCGTTTGTGCCTTAGTAAACGATCGACAAGTCGCCGTTTTTAGAGTTGGTGAAGGAATGGACGTATACGCGATCGACAATTACGATCCGTTTAGTAAAGCATATGTTTTATCGAGAGGTATTGTCGGCGATCGCAATGGCATTCCTAAAGTTGCATCACCGATCTACAAGCAAAATTTTAGTCTATTGACAGGCGAATGTTTAGACGATTTAACTGTGAAATTAAAGAATTTTTCTGTTCGAGTTGTCGATGGGCAAGTTCAGGTTAGTGCTTAAAAGATGGTAAGTAGTCGATGATTGAGAGAGTATAAAATTTATGTTTGGAAATCGATTCCTACTCTAACTAAATGAATAGGCTAGAAGAAACCTGAAATATTTCACCAAGCTTTTTGGCTTGTGACTTACTAATTTTAAATACACGCTTGAATGAGGAACTGAAACTAACCTCCATAATTATTCTTCCATCGATCGCTTCAGTTCATCGATATTAGCAGAATATTTCAGTTCGCCTCTTTCTTGCTCCGCTTGTGCTGACAGAAAGTTTTCATACATCTCTTCTCGACGTTCTTCTCGCAGACATTGATGTAATAAGAGTTGAATTTCTTGTTTTTCTTCAGTAGAAAGTTCTTTGATCGTTTCAACAAGATCGCTAAAAGTCATAGTTCGAGTTACCTTCTTTCGGCTACTAATATTATTTTAGCCCAGATCGGCAGACGATCGAGTTATCACGATCGATCGAACCTCTCGTCAACGATACTCGATCGCGTAGCGTCGGCTCTGCTGAATCATGTAGCGTTGGTTTTATCAAATCGTGCAAATCGATCTGATACACTGTTTTATTCAACTTGCCTTTGCTAGAATACGAACTGATAAAATTTCATCAGAGCGCAGAACTTCGATCGCAGAAATGGGAACAGCAATTGTTTCGATCGATTCACCGATCGCATTAAATACTTCTAGCACACAGCCTTGTTCGCCACCACTCGGATGATCTACAAAATCAACCAGTGTTGCAATGTCTCCAGATCTAAGTCCATACTCTGGTAAGTCGCGAGTTAATGAAATTTCCTGATATAACTCGATCGTCATGTTATTTCCCTTTTACTAGGTTTGAGTGTCACAAACTGAAACTTGCCATTGCTCTCTCTTTGTAGCCAAACCGTAATGACTGACAAAGACACGCCATTTACACCTATTATATTCCCTTCAACTTGGTAAAAGATGCCATACTCATTTCTTCTTTCTTCGATCGCATCCGTTGCGACTGCTTGTGTCTGAATGGCTAGTTTTAATGCTTCTGAGCTTTCTTGTGTAAATCCAGCCTGAGCCAAAAACTTCGATTTATCATTTCGTAGTTACGGTACTAATAGATAGCGAGTAATTTTATCATCAGGAATGATTAAATCTTCAGGAATTCTCATGTCAAAACACAGCCTTTCCATCTTCTGTGAAAGAGAACAAAACTCTGCCGTCATAATCGATGCTAAAACTCCAGAAATCTTTGAGCTTGCCTGACAATTTATGAGTTTTCAAGCTGGAATCGAATGGTGCAATTGTGAACTGCTCTAACTTTTGCCAAAATCTAAGCTCTAGATCGGCATTGCCTTTGATACGTTTTTTAAATACACGCTTGAATGAGTAACTGAAACTAACCTCCATAATTATTCTTCCATCGATCGCTTCAGTTCATCGATATTAGCAGAATATTTCAGTTCGCCTCTTTCTTGCTCCGCTTGTGCTGACAGAAAGTTTTCATACATCTGTTCTCGACGTTCTTCTCGCAGATATTGATGTAGCAAGAGTTGAATTTCCTGTTTTTCCTCAGTAGAAAGCTCTTCGATCATTTCGACAAGATCGCTAAAAGTCATAGTTTGAGTTACCTTCTTTCGGCTACTAGTATTATTTTAGTCCAGATTGGCAGTCGATCGAGTTATCACGATCGATTCCGCAAAGCAGAGGCTCCGCCAACGAACCTCTCATCAAGAACTATCTCTTAATCGCGCTATCGATCGGGATTGAATAAAGTACCTAAATCTTGTCTGCCATTGACAACTCGAACAATTTCGATTCCATCATTGATGAGACGATATAAAATGATGTATCCTTCCAAGGGCAATCCTCTCAAACCGATCTGTAAATCATCATAGCTGCGACCAATATTTGGAAAACTAGCAAGCTGCTTACACCGTTTACTAAATCTTTGTAAAAAACTTTCTCCTGCCTCAATATTTACATCAGCAAAATAAGCTGAAATTGATTCTAAATCTCGAATTGCGGGGCGCGAGATAATATACTGACTCACGCTCAAACCCCTTTAGTCTGCTGTAATTTCGCCAATAGCTCGTTTACCACGGTTTCACCGTCAACCCCTTCACCTCGATCGAGTGATTCGATTCCTTCTCTTACCTGTTCGCGGGTTGTGCCTACCCACGCTCGATAAGACTCCCGTTCTCTTGCCAATAATTGTAGTGCTACTTGCAACACTTCATCAGCGGTGCTGAAGCTCCCTGTGGCGATTAAATCGGTGACGATCTTTTCTTGTTCGGTACTGAGCGTGACACTCATGGCTAGCAAAGATTGAGGTTTATTTTTCCAGTTTAGCAAATGTCAATCTATATATGTGGGGTATGCTTTTCAGTAACTACGATCGAGTTATCACGATCGATCTGCTCGATCGCATAGCATTGGCTTTACCAAATCTCATATCATCAACTCTACCAAACCCCATTCACAACGTAGGGTGTGTTATCGCGACAGCGTAACGCACCATCACAAATATTTGAGCGCGATCTCAACTTCGCTCGTGCAAAAGGCAGGGTGTGTTACATTTTATAGTGACACACCCTGCCTTCTCCAATTTCATGTCAATTCTTCTATCTATTTTTGATGATGGAAGGTGTTATTTACTACTGTATTTAGTTCAAAAAATTTTATCTTTGAGCACGTATTAAAACACAGACGTTCAGTAGTTCACAGAGTATATAAACAATTATCAATTCGTATAAAGGGAACTACTTCTGTAGTAAGTAGTTCCCCTCCACACCCGCAGACTTTATTCAAAAATCACTGTGATTCTTATGCTTATGGCTGGCTCCCAGTCAACTTCTCCTCTTACTACGAATCGGTTATTTAACGGAACGACGTTATAAACCTTCATCGTAGCATCACCTATGAATGGGATACCATTTGAGTTTACTTCGGTGAGCGATGCAACTGCGCTATTACCAGGTGTAACTCCAGTAACATCAATTGTATCGGTAAATATTCTACTAGCACTTATGATCTTTTGAACTGATGCCATCATTTTCTCCTTTAAGTTAGAGTTATTTGATATTGCCCAGTGGTCTAATTACTTCAGTATAATGACCATGGAAAGGAGTTTTTAAACTTTAGTAGTACCTGTAACAAATATTGATGCTTCTCCACAATAACGTTTACAACACTTTAAGAATCGCCAATTTTCGCCATCTGCACTACTAAAAAACATCCCCCAGAGATGTCACAATAAGGGTTTGGAGACGCGCCAAGCTTACTCCTGACCCAGCCCACTTGCCAAAGCGAAGACTTATGACAACCCAAACCTCGAAAATCGTCTACACCTTTACCGATGAAGCTCCCGCTTTGGCAACTTACTCATTTTTACCGATCGTCCAAGCATTTACCAAAACGGCTAATGTAGCGATCGAAACTGCTGATATTTCCCTGGCTGGGCGGATTATCGCCACTTTTCCCGAACGGTTGAAACCGGAGCAACAGCAACCCGATGCCCTCGCGATCTTGGGCGAACTAGCCAAGACACCAGCAGCTAATATTATCAAACTGCCAAATATCAGTGCTTCGGCACCTCAATTGATCGCGGCGATTGCGGAATTGCAGGAGCAGGGGTACGATATTCCCGACTATCCAGCCCAACCGCAGAATGAGGAAGAAGTAAAAATTAAGGCACGGTATGGCAAGATAATTGGAAGTGCGGTGAATCCAGTATTACGCGAGGGAAATTCCGATCGTAGAGTAGCAGCAGCGGTAAAAGAATACGCCCAAAAGAATCCTCATCGAGTAGGCGCGTGGGTGGCAGATTCTCAGACTCACGTTGCCTATATGGATAGTGGGGACTTTTATGGGAGCGAACAGTCAGTAGTCATAGCTGAGGCGGGGGAAGTCAAAATCGAGCTAGTAGCAACAGATGGTGTGACTGTATTGACGAAGACGGCGGTAACGGCGGGGGAAGTCATCGATGCCGCAGTGATGAGCGTTAAGGCGTTACGAGCATTCTACGATCGAGAAATAGCAGCGGCGAAGGCGGATGATGTGTTGCTATCGCTCCACGTTAAGGCGACGATGATGAAAATATCCGATCCGATTTTATTCGGGCACGCTGTCACCGTTTATTATCAGGATGTGTTTGCTAAATACGCCGCTACTTTCGATCGATTGGGCGTAAATCCGAATAACGGTATCGGCGATGTATATGCCAAGATTCGATCGTTACCAGATGGTGAAAGAGCCTCGATCGAATCTGACTTACAAGCAGTTTATACCAGTCGTCCCCAGCTAGCGATGGTCAATTCTGATAAGGGGATTACTAATCTTCACGTTCCTAGCGACGTGATTATCGATGCGTCGATGGCGGCGGCAATTCGTACCTCTGGCAAAATGTGGGGCGCGGATGGACAAGCGCACGATATGAAAGCGATGATACCCGATCGCTGTTATGCGACGATTTATCAAGAATGTATCAAATTCTGTCAAGAGCATGGAGCCTTCGATGTTACCACGATGGGAAATGTCGCCAACGTGGGCTTAATGGCGCAGAAAGCCGAAGAATATGGTTCCCATGATAAAACTTTTGAAATTCCTACTGATGGCGTGGTGCGCGTTTTAGATGCCACTGGAGCGACATTGATGGAACACTCGGTGGAGCAGGGCGATATCTGGCGGATGTGTCAGACAAAGGATTTACCGATTCGGGATTGGGTGAAACTGGCGGTAAATCGGGCAAGAGCGACGGGTTGTCCGACGATTTTTTGGTTGGATGAGCATCGCGCTCATGATGCTAATTTGATTGTGAAAGTGGATGAATATTTAGGCAACCATGACACGACGGGATCAGATCTTAAAATTATGTCACCTGTAGCGGCGATGCGCTTTACTTGCGATCGGATTAAAGCAGGTAAAAATGTGATTTCGGTAACGGGAAATGTATTGCGGGATTATTTGACGGATTTATTTCCGATTCTAGAACTAGGTACGAGTGCAAAGATGCTATCGATCGTACCGCTCCTAGCTGGTGGTGGTTTATTTGAGACAGGCGCGGGCGGATCTGCACCCAAACACGTCCAACAGTTCCTCACCGAGGGACATCTGCGCTGGGATTCCTTGGGTGAATTTTTGGCTCTGGCAGTGGCGTTGGAGGATTTGGGACAGAAGACGAATAATCCAGACGCGCTGATTTTGGCAGCAACACTCGATCGAGCAAGTGGTAAGTATTTAGATAACGCCAAATCTCCCTCAGCAAAAGTCCATGAATTAGACAATCGTGGTACTCATTTCTATCTAGCAATGTATTGGGCGCAGGCTCTGGCAGAGCAAGCTAAAAAACCCGAACTCCAAGCAAAGTTTGCGAAGTTGGCACAGCAATTAAGCGAGAACGAAGGGGTGATTTTAGCTGAGTTAAATGCGGCGCAGGGGCAAGCTGTGGATATTGGGGGGTATTATCATCCTGACAAGGAGAAGGCGATTCCGGCTATGCGATCTAGTGCGGTGTTTAATAGTTCGATCGCCTCTTTGATTTAGATCTACTTGTGATAAGGGTTTGGCATCAATATCACACAACAATTTGTATTCCTGACTCTTTCATAACGATTTAAGGGTAAAATAATTATAGTAAGGATTCAAGGTATTGATCTTTATCTCAGTAATAGATCCACTGTTTACATTCATAACAGGGTAAAGAAGATGTGATTACTATCGATGACTATATATTCTCAGTAGTCGGAACTTATTCATTTTATAGTACGATGCAAATTTTTACCGTTGGGCACTCCAATCATTCGATTGAGAAATTTGTTGAAATTTTGAAGCGAAATGGAGTCAGTGCAATTGCAGATGTTCGTTCATCTCCATTTAGTCGATACGCTCCGCATTTTAATCAATCATCCTTAAAACACTCGTTAAATGCTAATATCATTTCCTACGCATTTCTTGGAGAACAGCTTGGTGCTAGATCTAAAAATCCAGAGTGTTATATTGATGGTAAAGCTCGATATGATCTCATTGCAAAAACTAAAGAATTTGCGAAAGGATTGGATCGAATCATGGAAGGATCGAGAAAATATCAAATTGCTTTGATGTGTGCAGAGCAAGATCCTATAACTTGTCATAGATCGATTCTTGCGTGTAAAAATTTAAAAAATAGTGAATTAAATATTCAACATATTTTAAGAAATGGTAATTTGGAATCAAATGAAAATTTGGAAAAAAGACTCTTGAAAATACATAATTTGGAGTGCAGTTATAAATGTAACACCAATTATAAATAAGCTTAACTCTTTGCCCTAAAATATAGCTAGGAATAGCCACCTGTTTTTGATGTGATGATATTTAATACCGATCGAGCCTATCAGTGTATTTTGTTGATTTCGATCGTTGTATTATTCAATCGCTG
>JAJAZF010000111.1 GCA_026785875.1 Chamaesiphon sp.
AAAATACGGGGGAAGTAGATATCCCAGTCTCGATCGCTGGACGCATTTTAGCTCGGCGCGTGATGGGCAAATTAGCTTTTTTTAGCATTCAAGATGAGACAGGTACGATTCAGCTCTATCTAAATAAGCAGCAGATTGAAACCGGAATGTCAGCAGTGGCTGATGCTTTTACCCATCTCAAGCAGTTGACTGATATCGGCGACATTATCGGGGTAAAGGGGACAATCAAACGCACGGAGAGAGGCGAACTATCCATTCTCGTCAATGAGTATGTGATGCTCACAAAATCCTTACTCCCATTACCGGAGAAATGGCACGGTTTAACCGACGTGGCTAAACGTTACCGTCAGCGTTATTTAGATCTGATCGTCAATCCATCGGTACGCGATACCTTTAGAAAACGATCGCTCATTACCGCTGGAATCCGCCGCTACCTTGAAAACCTAGACTTTATCGAAATCGAAACCCCAGTCTTGCAGTCAGAAGCTGGCGGTGCGGATGCACGTCCGTTTAATACCTATCACAATACTCTAGAGATGCCGCTGTACCTGCGGATTGCTACCGAATTGCACCTGAAACGGTTGATCGTCGGTGGATTTGAGAAAGTATTTGAATTGGGGCGGATTTTCCGTAACGAGGGTGTCTCGACTCGCCATAATCCCGAATTTACCAGCATCGAGGTGTATCAAGCCTATGCTGACTATGAGGATATGATGACACTCACCGAGGGGATGATTACCACCGTCGCTGAGTCAGTACTGGGGACATTGGAGATTAGTTATCAAGATACGCCAATTAGTCTTACGGCTCCTTGGCGACGGGTGACGATGCACGAAATTGTCAAGGAAGTCACTGGCTTAGATTTTAATAGCTTTGATAATTTAGAAGCAGCCCAAGCAGCCGTTAAAAACGCGGGAATTGGCGGCTGTGATGACGCTAAAACACTTGGAAGACTATTGAATGAGGTATTCGAGCAAAAGTGCGAAACGACCCTAATTCAGCCCACTTTCGTCCTCGATTATCCTACTGAAATCTCCCCACTAGCCAAACCACATCGATCGAAACCAGGTATCGTCGAGCGATTTGAATTATTCGCAGTCGGGCGCGAACTCGCCAATAGTTTCTCGGAGTTAACCGATCCCGTCGATCAACGAGAAAGATTAGAAGCTCAAGCAGCACGCAAAGCTGAAGGAGATGTCGAAGCTCAGGATGTCGATGAAGACTTCCTCACCGCTCTAGAATATGGGATGCCACCAACTGGAGGCTTAGGAATCGGGATCGATCGATTGGTGATGCTCTTATGCGATTGTGCCAGCATTCGGGACGCGATCGCCTTCCCACTCCTAAAACCAGAACCAACCGAACAAGCCGGAGACGGTTAAATCAACGTAGTGTGTGTTATCTGTGTATGGTAACACACTAAATCAATTCCAATTTCTGTAGCGTATTGAGAGAGTGATTGAACGATCTAGCAGATTAAATAGTATGGAATCTTCTCCACTATATGATTAGAGAACTGGATCGACTATCACTATAGAACCCATTTGAGATCTTTTGAAGAGGAATCGACCGCCGAGGCGGCGCGCAAGCTTCGACAGATATTGGTGAGGATGGGCGGGTTTGTTCTAATTTAGTAGTGCTTGGCGGAAATTTCTAGCATAAACCCGCCCCAACAGATCCATAAATTAGTACATAATACATTTTTTATAACTCGTAGGGGCGGGTTTATGCTAATTGATATCGATTTTACCGATCGATATCGAACGAACCCGCCCTCCCCCACAAGAAGATCTCAAATGGGTTCTATAGAGTAGAAGTTAAAACAAGCTGTCCACCCCACAAAGCCGAGTAAAACCTAAAGAGAAATAGTCATCATCTCGATCGCGTGAACACCAAATGCTTTTTATTATAAATCTTTGTTGACAAGATCTCGATCGTTAAAATCTATTCTAATTAGTAACTAATCATCAGCATGAAACCGACAGCTACATTATTATTTTCTTGTCCCGATCGACGGGGATTGGTTGCTAAAGTTGCTAATTTTATTTATTCTAATGGCGGGAATATCGTCCATGCCGACCATCATACCGATTTTAATGCGGGTTTATTTCTCACTCGGATCGAGTGGCACATCGACGGATTTAATCTACCCCGCGAACTAATTGCTCCGGCTTTTGGTGCTATTTCACAACCTTTAAATGGAACTTACCAGATTCGTTTTTCTGATGCTACACCTCGGATGGCAATTTGGGTTAGTCGTCAAAATCACTGTTTGCTCGATTTGATTTGGCGACAGCAGGCGCGAGAATTTTCGGCAGAGATTCCACTAATTATTAGCAACCATCCCGACCTCGAATCGATCGCCAAGCAATTTGGCATCGATTATTATTACTTACCAATTACTCAGGATAATAAACAAGAACAGCAACGACGGCAACTAGAATTACTTAAAGAGTATCAGATCGATTTGGTAATTTTGGCTAAGTATATGCAAATCATTAGCCCTGAATTTATCGATACATTCCCCAGTCACAATATTATCAATATTCACCATTCCTTCCTCCCCGCTTTTGTCGGTGCCAAGCCCTATCACAAGGCTTACGAGCGCGGGGTGAAGATTATTGGGGCGACGGGTCATTATGTGACTTCCGAGCTGGATGCTGGGCCGATTATCGAGCAGGATGTGGTCAGAGTCACTCACCGCGATGATGTGGACGATTTGATTAGGAAAGGAAAAGATCTCGAACGAATCGTCCTCGCCCGTGCGGTGCGTTACCATCTCCAAAATCGGGTATTGGTTTATGGTAATAAAACCGTGGTATTTGATTAGGTGAGAGAAATTTTAACAAAGAACAGGGGTTGAAATGTTCCACCTTTTAGGTGGATTGTTGTTAGTGGGGTTGAAATCCACAGCAAAACAACCCAATTATCAATTATCAATTATCAATTATCAATTAAATTAAACATGAGCCAGTTCCAAGCTAAAAGGCTGCCAAGGCTGTGGATCGATCGCTTTAGTAACTAGAGATTTGGCTGTGAGTGAAGTCTGAAACTCTGCAACTGTGCCCTCAGTGTGCAAAAGCGACACCAGTAAGCCCTCAAACTTGACTTCACCACCTGCTGCTGTTGGTAAGACAAACTGCGGCTTGAGCAGTTCGCACAGTGCGAGGGTAGTAGCTCGACCTTTAATCACGGCACCTAATAGTGGTAATTTGAGGTCGATTAATGGTGTAATTATGACATCGATCGAGCCTTTTTCTGCCAGCACTGGGGAGTGATTGCCGTGGGGTTCATAATAGAGACTACTGCCATTACCCCGCACTATATAACCATTTTCAACTGTGGTGGGGCCGACTGGCGATCCGGGGACTGCCTCGATCTCGATGTCTGCAAAGTGATAGCTCTCGCCATGAGCTAGGGATGTCACTTGCTCATAGCCAAACTTCTGGACGACTTCGAGCGCATTGGGGGAACAGACTACAGGAATCGATCGATCCAATATCTCTAAAGTCGGTGGGTGCGCGTGATCGGGCAATCCTTGCGAGATCAAAATCAGGTCGATCTGCTCGGGTAACGATCGAGCGACTGTTTTGGTACCATGAAACAACCAGGGCTGGTTCCCAAAAATCAGATCGCCCACTAGCCAAGGATCTAATAAAATATTTTTGCCGCCTAGTTCGATCAGCCAAGAGTTATTGTCTAGCCAGGTAAGCTGCATAAAAATTCTAGATTTGACGAGATTATTCACGTAATTTAACACTGCCTCGATCGAGATTGCCATAAGCCGCCCGACACCGAGTGGGTAGATTAGATTTCTAATCGCTGTGAGATTGCCTAAATCTCGATTTAAGATGGTGGTATCTAGGCTGGCACTAACGATCGCGACTAGTGCGGGCGATCGACAGGACTCAAAGCATCTCCCCACATTATTATTATTATGACGATCGAAAATAAACCAACCACTTCAACTTTACCTCTACCGCCTGGAAAATCTGGCTTACCCTGGATTGGGGAAACTATTTCATTTCTGACCGATCCAGATTTTGCGACCAAGCGTCGTCAACAGTATGGGTCAATTTTTCGGACTAATATTATCGGTCGTCCAACAGTTGTCATGAGTGGGGCAGCAGCGAATAAATTTATTCTATCGACCCATTTCGATCGGTTTTCATGGCGCGATGGTTGGCCGGATAATTTTAAGGAGTTACTGGGAGCGTCGCTATTTCTGCAAGAGGGAGCCGAGCATCAGCGCAATCGGAAATTATTGATGCCAGCTTTTCATGGGAAAGCGTTGATGAACTATGTCGCCACCATGACCGAAATTACCGATCGATATCTCAGCAAGTGGGAACAGACAGGTAACTTAACTTGGTTTCCCGAACTCAAGAATCTTACCTTTGAAATCGCTAGTGTCTTACTCATTGGTAGCGAACCAGGTGCAGAAACAACTGAGTTGAGTCGGCTATTTACCGAACTGACTAATGGTTTATTTACTTTGCCCTTGAAATGGAGCTATACGACCTATGGACGGGCGATAACTGCCCGCGATCGCTTACTCGAACATATCGAGCAAGTAGTCCTGGATCGGCAGCAATCCCCCACTCAGGATGCTTTAGGATTATTGGTACAAAGCCAGGATGAGGAGGGAAATCGGCTGAGTGTTGCCGAACTAAAAGTTCAAGCGTTACTATTGCTGTTTGCCGGACACGAGACGACGACATCGTTGATTGCATCCTTATGTTTGGCATTGGCACAAAATCCCGAAGTTTTGGCTAGAGCTAGAGCAGAGCAGCAACAAATCGGCAGGAATACACCAATCTCGATCGATAGTTTAAAACCGATGACTTATCTCGATCGAGTCCTCCGTGAAGTCGAGCGGATGTATTCACCGATTGGCGGCGGTTTTCGGGGTGTAGTCAAAGAATTTGAATTTAACGGTTATCGCGTCCCCAAGGGTTGGCAACTTCTCTATCGGATTCCTGAAGCGCATTTCGACGCGGCGGTTTATCCCCAACCCCATACTTTCGATCCGGACAGATTCGACCCAGATCGATCGGATTATAAGCCCTCTGACTATACCTTTGTCACCTATGGCGGTGGTTCGCGGATCTGTATCGGGATGGCATTCGCGCAGATGGAACTCAAAATCATTGCCGCGATGTTGCTCCGGCGGAATAGTTGGGAGCTATTACCCAACCAAAATCTCACCCTCGATCCGATTCCCACACTTCACCCCCGCGACGGCTTAAAAGTCAAGTTTCAGAAATTATGAATAATGTTTACTCCATTTTCCAGCAAACCGATCGTTTGCGCGTCAGCGATGGGGCAATAGTCCCGATTCTGAGTGGGTGTAATCCAGCTACGCGGCTACTTATTATCATCTGTCCGCAATTGGGTGATTTTGATAGTCTTGAATATGCTTGGTGGCTACAACGCGAACAGAAACAAATCGAGTCTACAGGTTTAACCGTGCGGATGGTCGGAATTGGCGATCGATCTGCTGGCGAAAAGTTCTGTAATTTCACTGGATTTCCCGCTGAATGGTTATTTATCGACGAGCGCGCCAAACTACATTCCCAACTCGATCTTTATCCAGGCTTATCACTCAAATTACCCAATTTTTCAGCAGCCCAAAATGCTTGGGTTAATCTCATTCTCATGTGTGCGGGAATTGGTAGTCCTGGCACTCTGCGAGAGGTATTTCGGGGATATAAAGGCGATCGATCTGCACCCCAATTAATCCAAGCGGGCGAGATCGTACATGCTAAACCATTACCACCGATCGAAGGAGCTTTTTTCAATGTAGCAGGTGGTAGCGGTTTTCAACGCCCGTTTGAATTGGCAACATTGAGACTGCGAAATATGGCGGAAGTACTAGGTAATTGGAATACTTATGTCCCCGATCCTACTTATCTCACCCAACGGGGTGGTACCTTTTTATTTGACGCTCAGGGAGAGTTATTGTACGAACATCGCGATCGGGGAATTCTGGGTTTTGCCGACAACATGAGCCAACCACTGTCATTTTTGAGTACCTACTCCCTTTAGATCGTCAATAGTGAATGGTGGATAGTGGATGGTGAAGGGTGTGCTTGACAGGCATAGAACCGACGCTAAAAAAACTCTGGAGGTTGATTTTTTAGGTCGCAAGGGGGTAATCTCACATCTTGCACCGAGACAGAAAGACTAGTAAAAGCGTAGAGCCGAGGGTACCCACAAGCGGCATTTTTAGATCTAGGGTTCCCCCCGAATAAAAAAACGACAAGACAGGGGCACCCCTACACAATTAACCTGTAGGGGTGCCCCTTGTGGGTACCCTGGATCTACGCTAAGTAATAGTACTTTTAAACTGGTGCAAGATGTGAGTAATTCTAGGCGCATTAAGATCTAAAACACATCCAATTAAAAAAGGAGGGATTAAAATTCAATTTAAACCGTAGCTGTTTGCGCTGCTACTCCACACCTGCGAGGTATCGATCGTGCGTTTTCTTTACTCTGGAATTGGTTTCAATATTGCACTACTCGGACTGAGTACTGTCAATCTGTCGGCTATTGCCGTAACACCACCTGCGGCTTGTGTTCGGGTTCCAACTATCGATCGCATAGCACTCTATGATAGTACTCGCACAATTAGAGGTAATGGGGTAGAGTTCAAACTACCTGCTGGATTCAAAGGAGGCTCACCGTCTAATGCTCAGACTAGAGCCACGATCGCTCAAACTGCCAAGATGTTTCCTTCGATGGCATCATTGATGCAGGTATTCGAGAGCGATCCTTCAATCATTAGAGCAATTGCCACTAGTACCGATTCACAACAAGTTCCGAGTATGGTGCTCGTCACCCAGCTACCGCTTCCGGCAAGTGTATCATTAGCAGAAATTCAGGAGATGATGGCAAAATTTATGCCTTCAATGCTCCCACCTGAGTTTACGCTAGTCGAGAATCAAATCCTGAATGTCGGCTCTCGTCAAATCGTTCGATTGAGTCTCGATGTAAATGTTCAAGGTATCCAACTCAAGCAATCGATCGGGTTATTTAAGACAGGCAACCAGATATTTCAAGTAACATACGTGTACGATAACGAAAGTTCTCAGCAAGCCATGCCAGTCTTCGAGCAAATTATTAATACCTTTAAAGCTACTTCCAAGACATAAACAGACGATCGAACTTGCTGCAACATAAATCACCAGAATACCGTCATTATTATTGCTAGTTGTTAAAATCAATGTAGCGATGATTGCGCTGACTCACACTACTAATTTGGCAAAAGATTTATGTTCGCTAGAGTAGCTTCATTCCGTCAGTGGTTGCAGCGACGGTGGTTATATTCCGGCATCTCTGTACTCACAATATTTATCGTCACTGTAGGGCAACCACAGATCGGTCGAGCGGCTGAATGGTGGCAGATACTGATCCAAGCTGCACCATCAGTTATTGAAATCGTTAAGTTGAACAATATAACTGATGCACAGGAAGCTAGTTTTGGTGCAGAGACTAACCAAGCACTACTTAGTGATAAGGTTCGACTCTATCGCAATTCAGCCGTCACTAGTTATGTAGATCGGATCGGTCAACGGTTGGCTAGAAACAGTACCAGATCGAATATCAAGTACACATTTCAAGTGATTGATGATGATGCGATCAATGCTTTTGCGACGATGGGTGGCTATGTCTACGTCAATACTGGCTT
>JAJAZF010000112.1 GCA_026785875.1 Chamaesiphon sp.
AATAGCTTTATTTAAGGAATATGGTTACGATCCGTACAACTACTATAAGTACTATCCACAGATCCGCCAAGCGATCGATTATCTTTTAGCCGGATACTTTACTCCCGACGATCCGAGCCTATGTCGATCGATTATCGATACACTATTGGGTACGGATGAGCCGATGGTATTGGCTGACTATATCTTCTATGCGGCTTGTCAACATCATGTGAGTGATACTTATCGTCAAGCATCATCATGGACGCAGATGTCGATTATGAATGTTGCTGGGATAAAATGATCGCTACACGCTCGTCGCTAATTTCTATCCTCTGCTACTAGCCAGAATCAACCGTCTGATGAAACACGTCACCTCTGGCAAGGTATCGATCGGATTTGCCACTACTCTATTGGTATTGGTAATAAGTACCGTTGTTGCTTATCAAAGCATTAGTATAGTTACTGAAAATAATCGATCTGAAGTTTACAGTAATAGTGTCCTCAATGTTTTGGGAAGGATACTTTCAACATTGAAAGATGTTGAAATCGGACAGCGGGAATATCTACTCACCAGTAATCCCCAATCTTTAGCAGCTCATCAGATCGATATCGCCCAAATCCGAACTCAGTTAAGCTTATTAGCAGATTTAAAATCAACCCGACAGCAATTAGTCCCATTCGAGCATGACATTAATCGACATCTGAGTGAATTAATCGCAACGATCGAGCCACGACAGTTACAGGCATTGACACCCGCGCGTCAAGAGCTATCCCAGCGGGGGAGGAAATCGATCGAGCAGATTCGCCAAATCGTTACCGATTTAGATCGCTCGGAACGGACTAGCCTCGACAGGTTACAAACTGAGTCTAGAAAAAGTTTAACCAAGACTAAAATCGCGTTGGGAATTTCTGGGTTATTGGATTTACTATTACTGGCATTTCTGTATGGATTAGTCAGTTTGAATGTTACTGAAAAGCAAAAAGCTGAATCGACATTGCGCGATTATGTCACTGAATTTGAAGAGTTATATCAGAGTGCTCCCTGTGGTTATCATTCTCTCGATTCCAGTGGAAAAGTTGTGCGGATGAACCGCACCGAACGGGAAATGTTAGGTTACAAAGAGTCGGAAATCATCGGTTGTAAAAATATTGTCGATCTGCTCACCGCTGAAAGTATTCAAAAACTCGATGCCAACTTCTCGATCCTCAGAACGCGCGGCTGGATTAGCGATATCGAATTTGAGATGGTGCGAAAAGAGGGAGGTGTCATACCTGTGAGTGCTACGGTAGTCGCAATTAAGGATGCCTATGGAAATTATCTCGGATCGCGGGTAACGATAATTGATATTAGCGAACGATTACGATCGCGGAAACAGGCACAACTATCTGCGGAAATCTCTCAAAAAATTCGCCAATCGCTACAATTAGAAGAGATTTTGCAAACCGCTGTCGAAGAAGTCCAAAAACTATTGGAAGTCGATCGAGTCTTAATTTTTCGCTTTGATGCAGATGGCTCGGGTACAGTAGTACAGGAGCAAGTGCAGCCGGAATATCCAGCAGTCATGGAGAGTAATATTGTCGATCCTGGTTTCGATCGCACCTCTCACGACAGCTACATGCAGGGACAGATCTATACTGTTGCTGATATCACCACAGCCAACCTCAATCCTTGTTATTTAGAGTTATTGGCACAATTTGCAGTTAAGGCAAGTGCGATCGTCCCGATTCACCAGCGGGATGAATTGTGGGGACTATTAATCGTTCATCACTGTCAAGCACCGCGACAATGGCAACCCAAGGAAGTGGAAATCATGTCCCAACTTGCCACTCAAATCGGGATGGCCCTCGCTCAAGCCCAATTGCTAGCTCAAGAACAGCTCCAACGTCAAGAACTGGTGCGATCGAATGCTGAGTTAGAGCAGTTCGCACACATCGCTTCTCACGATCTCCAAGAACCGCTACGAATGGTGATTAGTTATCTCCAACTCCTGTCGCGTCGCTATTCTGGCAAACTAGATGCCGATGCCGATGAATTTATTGATTATGCAGTAGACGGAGCCGTAAGGATGCAGACATTGATTCAGGCATTGCTGAGTTATGCCCGCATCAACAGCCGCAAACAGCCCTTCGAGCTGGTCAAATGCGATTTAGTAGTTCAAGATGCAATCTCCAACCTTTACGTCGCGATTACCGAGAGTGGAGCCATCATATCTTCCGATCCTCTCCCAACAGTTTGGGGTGATGCGACCCAATTGACTCAGGTGTTTCAAAATTTGATTGCTAATGCGATTAAATTTCGTCGTGAAATCCCCCCAAAAATTCATATCAGCGTCCAAGCATTAACTCCACAGGTTTTACCACGCCAGATCGATTTGAGCGGATCGGTGACTGAGGAGACGGCTGTGAGATCTAGTTGGTGCTTTGCTGTGACTGATAATGGAATTGGGATCGAAACTCAATATCTCGACCGGATATTTATCATGTTTCAACGCTTACATTTAAGAGGCACGTATCCAGGAACTGGTATGGGATTGGCGATTTGTAAAAAGATTATTGAGCGTCATGGTGGTACAATCTGGGTGGAATCAACACCAGTCAAGTCTGATGTGATGTTGCAATCTTTGCCACTTCAGTTAGAGGGTTACGGGTCGATATTCTACTTTACAATTCCCGCAGAAGGTAGTATTACTGTTCAAAATGACCATAAACAGCCGCGCCATTGAAATTTTACTCGTTGAAGACAATCCTGGAGATGTAAATCTCACTAGAATTGCCCTAGCCGACCGAGAAATTCAGGTGAATTTAAGCGTGGTAGCTGATGGTGTCGAAGCGATGAATTTTCTTCACCATCATGCTGTTCTTCCCGACCTAATTTTGCTAGACTGGAATTTACCACGCAAGAATGGCAGCGAAGTATTAACTGAGATTAGAGCCGATGAGAGATTGCAAAGAATTCCGGTGATTGTACTCACTACTTCTCAAGATCGGGATGATATCCTCAGAGCTTACGCTCTCCATGCCAATTGCTACATTACTAAACCTGTAGAATTCGATCGATTCGTTGAGATCGTTCAATCGATCGAGGATTTTTGGTTCACGATCGTTGAATTGCCATCAGCATAATCTACGGTTTAGGAGTTAGGTTGTAGGGATTTGTTTAAACAGTTGACAGTTTGCACTGTTGGCGTTATCGTTGCCTTTGGCACCCCCCTAGATAATTGCACTCAACACTCAACACTCAACACTCAACATCCAGCACTCAACACCTAACTCTGGGAGCGCGGCATGATTACTGTTATCAATATTTTGCTCATTGAAGACAACCCTGGAGATATCCGGTTGTTGCAAGAAATCCTCCGCGAAGTGACTACTACTCGGTGTCAAATTACCTCAGTGATGACACTAGCCGCAGCAGTAGAAAAGTTATCCGTAGGTATTG
>JAJAZF010000113.1 GCA_026785875.1 Chamaesiphon sp.
GCACAGTCAGTTTGGAACTAGCTCTACTCAATGTGCCCCAAGTTGTAATTTATCGAGTCAGCAAGATCACAGCTTGGATTGCCAAGCATGTAATCAAATTTTCAATTCCCTACATGTCCCCAACTAATCTGGTCGAAATGAAATCGATCGTGCCAGAATTAATGCAAGACGATGCTAGTCCCGATCGGATCGTCAAAGAAAGTCTCGAACTAATCTTAGATCCAGAGCGACGCGATCGAATGCTAGCTGATTATAGCCAAATGCGTGCCGCTTTGGGCGATCGAGGTGTCTGCGATCGCGTTGCTCAGGAAATCTTCGCTAAATTTTAGACAGATCGCCAGTTCAGAAAGTAGGGGCAATCGATCGATTGCCCCTACTTTCTTTGGTAATTTAGATTCGTAATTCGCATAAATAAAAACCGATTCTTGCATTGAATCGGTTTTTTTGTAACGGGAGATACTAAAAATGCTGATTATTACCGTTAAGTTATGATGCACAAGGTAAATTTCCACTAAAACCCAATCTGTGCGGCTTCAAGCTAGCAAGGATTACAGCCATGACAACAGCCACACCAGCAACCCAGAACAAGATTGAGAGACTCAAATCAGAAAAAGACGGACTCAGGCTCAAAGCCGAGCTAGCAGAATTCGCGCGGATTGGCTGGGAAGCAATGGATGAGACCGACCGAGAGCATCGTCTCAAGTGGTTGGGTGTATTTTTTCGTCCTGTGACTCCTGGCAAGTTTATGATGCGGCTGCGGGTTCCGAGCGGGATTACCAACAGCGACCAATTGCGCGTGTTGGGCGATATCATCCAACGCTATGGGGATGAGGGCTGTGCGGATCTTACCACCCGTCAGAGTATTCAGCTTAGAGGCATTCGGATTGAGGATTTACCAGAAATCTTCCGCAAGATGGAAGCAGTGGGACTCACCAGTATGCAGTCAGCGATGGATAATGTCCGTAATATTACCGGATCTCCAGTCGCAGGGATTGAAGCTGGGGAATTGTACGATACCCGCGAGATGATTCAGGAGCTACAGGATCGGATTATCAATAAAGGCGAGGGGAATCCTGAGTTTAGTAATTTACCACGCAAATTTAACATCGCGATCGCGGGTTGTCGGGACAACTCGGTTCATGCCGAGATCAATGACCTCGCCTTCGTCCCCGCATTTAAGGATGATGTATTTGGGTTTAATGTCCTCGTTGGTGGCTTCTTTTCTGGTAAGCGATGCGATGCTGCGATGCCAATGAATGTCTGGATGGCACCTGAAGAAGTCGTCGAGTTTAGTTTGAGTATCCTGCGGTTATTCCGCGATAACGGTCTACGCGCCAATCGCATGAAAGCCCGCTTGATGTTTCTCATCGACGAATGGGGGATCGAGAAATTCCGCAGCGAAGCAGAGCGAGTACATGGCAAAACTTTATTACCTGCTGCACCCAAAGATGAAATCGAATGGGAAAAACGCGACCATATCGGAGTTTATCCCCAGAAACAAGCGGGATTAAATTATGTCGGTTTACACATCCCCGTCGGTCATCTCAATGCAACGGATCTATTTGAACTAGCACGATTGGCAGAAGTCTACGGGACTGGAGAATTACGCGTCACTGTCGAACAAAATGCGATTATTCCCCATGTTGCCGATGCGAAATTAGCAACATTATTAAGCGAACCAACCCTGCAAAGATTCCAAGTCAATCCAGGAAATCTGACTCGTACCGTCGTCTCTTGTACTGGTGCTAAATTTTGCAACTTTGCAATGATTGAAACCAAACAATATGCAGTATCAGTAATTGATGCTGTCGAAGCTAAAATTGATGTGCCCAACCCAGTTCGCATTCATTGGACTGGTTGCCCCAATTCCTGCGGTCAACCTCAAGTTGCTGATATTGGGTTGATGGGTGCAAAAGTTCGTAAAGATGGTCAAACCGTCGAGGCTGTGGATATCTTTATGGGCGGTACTGTTGGTAAAGATGCCAAACTGGGTGAGAAGGTGATGAAAGGAGTTCCCCTATCAGATTTGGATGGTGTGCTAGTTGAGCTATTAGTTGGTAAATTTGGAGCCAAAACTAAATGTTAGTAAAAGTAACGGCAATTTCTGAATTTATCCTGCTTTTACCCATCTCTTTAATCTCGATCTCGTAAATATAAACTGCTAAATTAGTCTCGATCGCTAAAGTAGGTTGTCATTAAATTGACGACCTACTTTTCATGTTATTGTTTTGAGTTTAAATAATAATAAATGTATTAAATTTAGATTAGATCTAATTATCATTGACATCATTTTTAATGATTAAAACTTACCGTAATATAGTAGCCATTGATACTGTTTTGAATTTCAGTATTTTAGGACTCTAAAATCTAAAATTTATTGAATTTTTATTGTCAATCGGTAACTAAAATTACAGTTTTCTAATTAATCAAAAACGACAATAGAGAGAAGCAACTGGTACTAGTCAATTTTAGTGCCCTAAATATAAGGATCGATCGGTAAATAAATGAGTCAGTTTTCCAGAAGAAAGTTCATGCTTGCGTCAGGTATTACTGCCGCAGCTAGTGTCTTGACTAATGCCTGTAGTAAAAAAGTCGAAGCCGAGAAAGGCTCGACAGATACCACTGCGGCAACTAATGTTGCCGCAGGAGATGCACCAGAAGTCACTACAGCAAAACTAGGATTTATTCCTCTTACCGATTCTGCACCATTAATCATCGCGAAAGAGAAAGGTTTATTTGCTAAATACGGCATGAAAGATGTCGAAGTTCTCAAACAAACTTCATGGCCAGTTACCCGTGATAACTTAGAAACTGGTTCCGCTGGCGGTGGGATTGACGGAGCGCATATTTTGTCTCCCATGCCCTATTTCATGACGATGGGTATGACGAAAACAAAACAACCCATACCAATGTATATTTTGGCGCGGTTGAACACAAATGGGCAGGCAATTTCGGTCGCAAACACCTATAAAGATGCGAAAATTCAACTCAAAGGTGCAGGATTTAAAGAAGTCCTAGCAAAATCTAAGTCTGGCGGTAAATCAGATCTAAAAGTAGCAGTTACTTTTCCTGGCGGTACTCACGATTTGTGGATGAGGTATTGGTTAGCAGCCAATGGTGTCGATCCTGCGAAAGATGTGTCCATCGTTCCCGTACCACCACCACAGATGGTATCAAATATGAAAACGGCAAGTATGGAAGCCTTTTGTGTCGGCGAACCTTGGAATGCTAGGTTAGTAAATCAAAAGCTGGGTTATACGGCATTAGTAACTGGAGAACTGTGGAAAGATCACCCCGAAAAGGCTTTGGCAATGCGCGCTGATTGGGTAGATAAAAATCCTAAAGCAACCAAAGCAATCCTCATGGCAGTTCAAGAGGCTCAACAGTGGTGCGATAAGCCAGAGAACAAAGAGGAGATGGCTAAAATTATTTCCCAACCCAAATGGTTTGATGTTCCTGTTACAGATATCCTTGGTAGGATTCAGGGCAATATCGATTATGGCGATGGACGAACTGAAGCTAATTATCCCAACTCGATGAAATTCTGGGCGGATAACGCTTCCTATCCCTATCAAAGTCACGATCTGTGGTTCCTAACTGAAAATATGCGTTGGGGTAATATCCCCACTGATTTTGTTAAGGCAAAAGAGTTGGTGAAAAAGGTTAATCGTGAAGACTTATGGAAAGCAGCAGCTCTAGCTCTAAAAGTTGATGCGACACAAATTCCAAGTAGTACTTCTCGCGGTGTAGAAACCTTCTTTGATGGAGTTAAATTCGATCCTGCAAAACCTGAAGAATATCTCAAAGCTCTCAAGATTAAGAAAGCTTAAACAGTTGTCTAGTTGGGGAAGCCGCCCAGTACAGTTTGGCTTCGCGCCCGGGAGGGAACCTCCAGCTTGAGCGAGGCAAGACAGATCGAGTTGCCAGAGGAGGGATTTAGACTCATAATTTTTGTTAGAACTAAAACCTAGCTGGTGGGCAGTGCCCACCCTACGGCTAGGCTTTGTCACAAAGCCTAGCTATCAATTATCAATTATCAATTATCAATTATCAATTAATTTAATAGCTAGGAGAATTATGGCAGTAAGTAGTAGTCAGCAGGTCACCAAAAATCGCCGAGGTAGTATTAATAGTAACTCTTGGATTGTTAAACAAGCGCGGGGAATTCTCCCGCCAGTAGTTGCCTTACTGGTATTTTTGGCGATCTGGCAATTACTCTGTCCTCCTGGTTCCCAGGGCTTACCTGGCCCGATTCAGGTAGTTCAAGGTGCTTGGGACCCATTTATTATCAATCCATTTTTTGATAATGGGGGGAACTCTAAAGGGCTGGCTTTACAAGTATGGGCGAGTCTGCAACGAGTATTTGTTGGCTTTAGTTTATCGGCAATTGTTGGCGTAGGATTTGGAATTTTAATTGGTTCTAATAAGTTGGTATATCGATCGCTCGATCCGATTTTTCAGGTATTAAGAACTATTCCACCTTTAGCCTGGTTGCCGATTGCCTTAGCAGCTTTAAAAGATAATGGACTGGCAGCAATTTTTGTGATATTTATTACTGCTGTCTGGCCGATATTAATTAATACGACTGTCGGAGTCCAACAGATTCCGCAAGACTATATCAATGTCAAGCGGGTATTAAAATTATCTAATAAGACTTACTTCTTTAAGATTCTACTACCAGCATCATTACCGTATATATTTACTGGTTTAAGGATTGGGATTGGCTTGTCGTGGCTGGCGATCGTGGCTGCGGAAATGCTCAGAAGTGATGTGGGCATCGGCTTTTTCATCTGGGAGTCTTACAATAATGCCTATCTCGATCGCATCATTCTCGCACTGATTTATGTGGGAATTGTCGGATTTTTACTGGATCGATCGATCGCATTTATCGCCACTAAGATTGTTGCTGAAGACCAGAAATAACACATTTTTAGGTTGAGTGAGATTGGGCGGATTTGAATTAGATTTCTGATAAGCAAAATATCGATTTCATAAATCCACTATAATAATCGCAAATATTCGTAAAATTATTATGTTTGTTCAAATCGATCATGTAGACAAGGTATTTCCCCTGGCTAATGGGGGGAGCTATGTCGCGCTCAAAAACATTGAACTGGAGATTAAGCAGGGTGAATTTGTGTCTTTGATCGGTCACTCTGGCTGTGGAAAATCGACGCTATTAAATATGATTGCGGGACTCGATCGAGCGACTGCTGGCGGGGTAATTTTAGAAGGGCGAGAAATTACCGAACCTGGCCCAGATCGAATGGTGGTATTTCAGAACTATTCACTTTTACCGTGGTTGTCAGTGCGTGAAAATATTGCCCTCGCCGTCGATGAAGTCTACAGTAGAAAACCCAAAGGCGAACGCAATAGTATCATCGAACATCATATCGCGTTAGTTGGCTTGCAGCACTCAGCTACAAAGCGTCCGAACGAACTCTCCGGCGGGATGAAACAGCGCGTGGCGATCGCTCGTGCCCTAGCTATCCGCCCTAAACTGTTACTATTAGACGAACCCTTTGGTGCCCTCGATGCCCTCACTCGTGGCGGCTTGCAGGAACAATTGATGCACATCTGCGAAGAGAGCGGTGTCACCGCCGTAATGGTTACGCACGATGTAGATGAAGCCTTACTATTATCCGATCGAGTGGTGATGCTCACCAATGGGCCAGAATCAAACATCGGGCAAATTCTCACCGTCGATTTACCTCGTCCCCGCCAGCGAATGGAAGTAGTCAAACACCCCGACTACTACCCGATGCGGAGTGAGATCATCAACTTCCTCAACCAGCAAAAACGAGTCAAACAACGCCAATCAGCCAAATTCACCCAAGTCCCTCAAACCAAAAAACTCGAACAAACCACCGTCAATATCGGTTACATCCCTCTCACCGACTGCGCCCCCCTGATTGTCGCTAAAGAGAAAGGCTTGTTTGCCAAATATGGGATCGAACAGGTGAACTTATGCCAGGAAGCTAGCTGGGACGCGATCGCCGACAATCTCGTCAGCGGGGAACTCCACGCCGCCCAAATGGTCGCAGGGCTGCCCCTAGCCCTCACTCTCGGCATGAATGGAAGACCTTCTACCCCGATCTCCGTTCCTTTAGTTCTGTCCCGCAACGGTAACGCCATCACCCTCAGTACCGACCTGTATAACCAAGGTATCTGCACCCTCCAAAACCTCAAAGCCGCAATTAGTACTGTCACCATCGATCGCAAACTCACCCTCGGCATCGTCCACTCGTGCTCCATGCACAACCTGATGTTGCGTTACTGGCTAGCCTCCGCTGGCATCGATCCTGACACCGAGCTGAACCTCGTCGTCATCCCACCCCAAGAAATGGTAGATCTGCTCAGATCTGGTGAAATTGACGGCTTCTGCGTCGGCGAACCCTGGAATACTCAAGCCGTCCAAGAAGGCATCGGCTTCGTCATCGCCACTGACTTAGATATTTGGGCAGGCAACCCCGAAAAAGTTCTCGGATTCAGAGAAACCTGGGTACAACAACACCCAAACACCCACAGCGCGATCGTTCGAGCCATCCTTGAAGCCTGTGAATACTGCGACGAACCCCGCCATCGCCCAGAAATCCTCACCCTCCTCACCAAGTACCTGAACATCTCCCCTCAATACATCCGCCCTGGCTTAATCGGACCATTCGATCGAGGTGGCAACGCCCTCCCCGAAAACCTCCCTCGCTACCACCAATTCCACGTCGAAAACGCCAACTGTCCGCGCCGCGTCGAAGGACTGTGGATACTCACCCAACTCGCCCGCTGGGGAATCGTCCCCTTCCCCAAAAATCACATCGAAATCCTCACCAGAGTCCGCCGAGTAGACCACTTCCTCACCGCCTGTCAACAACTAGGATACATCGGCATCGAACCCGATCGCGACCCCTTCCAGCTCTTCGACGGACAAGTCTTCAACCCCGAAGACCCCCTCAACTACCTCGAAAACCAACCCATCCACCGCGAACTAGAAATCAAAAACATCACCCTAGCATAAACCAACCTCACCCCCTCCGCGCTCTCTGCGTTAAAAAAAATACCATGCTCGCCCAACCTAAAACCCCATTCCTCACCCTCGATCGAGTCACCAAAATTTACGGCACCACCACCATCCTCGACAGCATCGATCTCACCGTCAACGAAGGTGAATTCATCTGCCTGATCGGTCACTCCGGCTGCGGCAAATCCACCCTCCTCAATATGGTATCCGGCTTCAACACCCCTACCAGCGGCACCGTCACCCTCCAAGATCGCCCAATTACCGAACCAGGCCCCGATCGGATGATGGTCTTCCAAAACTACTGTCTCCTCCCCTGGCTCACCGCCTACGACAATATTTATCTAGCTGTAGATTCTGTCTATCCC
>JAJAZF010000114.1 GCA_026785875.1 Chamaesiphon sp.
CCCTTGCGATCGCCTAGAGCTTTGGCAAGAGCCATTCCCAGGGTAATTCCCACATCTTCATTGGTATGGTGATCGTCGATTTCGATATCTCCGGTGGCGGTAATGTGGAGATCGAATAAGCCGTGGGCGGCGATTTGGTGCAACATGTGATCGAGAAAGGGAATCCCTGTCTGGGCGTGACAGATGCCAGTACCATCGAGATCGATTGTCACGGTGACATTTGTTTCACCAGTTTGACGATGGACTGTAGCAATTCGATTGGTAATTAGGAGATCCGATGAGAGTTTAGGGTAGGCTTCGATCGCGGGTGACATAGATCTGAGGGTGAGTTGCTATATACATTCTATCACTCCAGCCACTAGCCATTATTGACGCTTCGCTCCGGCTTTTGACTGGGGATCATCAACGATCGATCCAAGCAGAAGATTGGATCGTAGCCGCTGTCTTAGGTTAGTGAATTTAGGATCGTAACTGTAGATTTTGGGTGAAATTTGGGAACGATAGAGAAGGTAATCTTCAGATGCAATGGAATCGGTAGATGAGTGGAATGTCGATGGGTGAGGTCTTAATACCAGGGGAAACATTACCACTAATTCCCTATCAGTCACAGGATCTCGCTCGGTTAATAGAATCCTTTCGCCAACAGCAGGTAAGTGGTACTTTCCAGTTGGAAGTAGAACTACAGCCAGGAAGATATTGGCAGCGAGTCTTGATTTGGTATCGGGGGGAAATTACCTATGGTGGTAATAAATTAATCGATCGCGGCGAATTAATTAGAATACTTGTCAAAAAGTTTAAACCAGAATATTCGCAATCGATCGAGGGGTGGCTGATCCAACAACTAGTCCATCCTCACTCAAGTCGCGAACTCTTAACATTTTTGGTGCAAAAACAATTCCTGACTTGGGAACAAATTGAGACGTGGGCGCAAGGACAAGCAGTCTTTGCACTCGAACAGGCGATCGGTTTTGCAGGTAAATATCGGTTTAGTCCCCAGACAGCAGTAGATTTCTATCATGGTGCGGACGGAGCTGGCTTGAACTGGAATCAGTTGATGATGACTGTCAACACCCGCCAACAATATTGGCGCAAAATTAGTAATTTGATTCCGAGTATTTCCGCAGTCCCGCTCCCACTCACGGCGGCGATGTCGAGCAAGATCGTGGAGACGGCAATCAAACAACACGCTCAAAAGTGGTTTGATGGGCACAGAACGATCGTCGATATTGCCATTGCGCTCGATCGAGATCCCCTCCAAGTTGCCCGTTCTTACGCACAATGGGCGCAAATGGGTTGGATGCAGTGTCAGCAGCCGATCGATACCGTGCTGGAGTCCCTATCCCCCGTAGAATTGCCGATCGTCTTGTCTGTAGATGATAGTTCGATCGTCCAAACTCGGATCAAGCGGGCACTGAGCGACCATTGTGAGGTACTACTAGCCAATGATGCGATGAGTGCCCTACATCTACTAGCACGACAGCCTGTAGATTTGCTCTTGCTGGATGTGACGATGCCAGGGATCGATGGGATCGAGCTGTGTCAGACATTACGACGGATGAGTAAATTTACTCAATTGCCGATCGTCATGCTCACCGCCAAAGATAAGAGTTACGATCGCGCACTAGCCGAGATGGTGGGAGCAACAGAGTACCTCACGAAACCTTTAGATGATGAAAAATTGATCGCGATTGTTAATCAATACACCAAAGGTGGGCATATTCAATGATGGAAGCAGTTGTTTTAATTAATACATATTATATACATCATGTCAGATAAGCAGCATCTGATCTTTGGTTTACACGGCTCACTGTATGGAATTAGCGCGACTTTTGTCCAAGAAATCGCTTGGCTACCTGAGCTGTACTCATTAGCTACCGCTCCAGCAGACATTATTGGCATCTTCAATTGGCGATCGCGAATGGTGCCTGTGATGCACTTAGATTTGCGATTTGGGCGGGGCTTTTCTGGCTGCAATGTGACAGATCGAGTCATCGTTGTGGAAGATCGAGGCACTTATCTGGGGATTGTCGCTCATGAGGTATTTGATGTTCAATTTATCGATCCTCAACCCTTGGATCTCGATCTGATTCACAGTCGTCAATCGCCAATCGATCGCAATTTTATCATTGGGATTGCCCAACGCAATGACACTCCAGTGACATGTCTCGATCTCGATCGATTGATGCGCGAACCGGACGCGGTGGCGGCTTTAGATCGCCAACAGCCACCAGTAGCTGCGGGGGCAGATTTTTATAGTCAGTGTTGTCCCCAGGCGACTGTCGCCGAACGCGTCACCTTTGCCACACGGGCAATTCAACTCAAAACTGTTGTAGTTCAGGCTCAAAGCGTCGAGACACAAGCAGGTGTTTTAGTCGTCCAAATCGGTGCGGACTATATCGGCTTACCACTCGAACTCATCGTCGATGTGGATCTACTCGATCGATTTGCGATTTCACCCGTACCAGTTGCGCCTCAACATATCCTCGGACAACTCAACTGGCGCGGAAAAATCTTACCGCTATTAGAACTGGCTGCGGTGTTACAGATACCAACTCTTCCCCGCCAGGAATTGGTAGTCGTTCAAATTAACGATCTCCAAATTGGGATTGGAGTCGATCGAATTTTTGATGTCTTCTATGTGGCGGCTTCCGAGATCGACGCTCTGCCGATTTCAGTTACCAGTCAACTGCGAACCTATTTGCGGGGAGTCACCAAATATGTAGATGGCTTGATGTATCTCATCAAACTCCAGGAGTTGGTAGAGCGCGAATTTTTACCCGATTCAGTTGTAGCTTAACAGATAGTTATCGCCTGTTGTTGCTACAACTTTATGTTTATATTTTAAATCTATTTTTCGTCACCTGTCTTGCCACCAAATTATATGTCTCAAACCAACCTGTTAGCGAAAGTTAGCAACCTCTCATTCAAGACCAAAGCGATCTTGCTGGCGACATTGCTGGCAGTCATTCCCGTCCTCGGAACAGGTGCTTTTGCCGCCGCGCTGTCTGCCAAAAACTTTCGCGAGAAAGAAATCGAACAACAGCAGTTGTTTGCCAGCGCACTCAGTCAGAATCTAACGCGGTTTCTGGATTTGCGGAGCGTTGACATTCAAACTGTTGCCATCATTGATGCAGTTAACGATCGACTCTTGCTTGCCAAAACCCCTGTTGCCACGATCGAACGCCAACTCAAACTGTTTGCCGATCGCTATAAAGTCTACGATAACATTGCCGTGCTAGATCTTCAAGGCAGACCGATCGCCTCATCTACCCAGCTCAATCTCCGATCGAATTATGGAGATCGAGACTATTTCCAAACGACTCTGGCAACTAATAAGCCGCAAATCTCCACAGTCGAAATTAACCCATCCAGCAATCGATCGGCGTTTTATCTCACAGTCCCGACATATGACAAAGCTGGAAAAATCGTGGCGGTCATTCAGGCACGGATGCCAATCACGGCACTATCTAGAGTTGCCAAAACTTTCGGCAATGAAAGTAACAAGTGGTTTGTTGTGGATACGAATAGTCAGAAAATTATCTTGGCAACAGATGATATGCAGTCGGGACGCAATGCTGAAGATTTGACTAGCTTTAAGAGCTTGGGTAGTAGTAATACGATGACGCGAGAAGATCTCAACCAATACAGCAAGCGGCAACAATTAGTTTCCTATAACAGGTTGCCGCCGACTAGTAGTGGTACTGACTTCCAGGTTGTGGCAGTGTCTGCGAGCGATCTAGAGAATATTATCTCTCGCGAACGTCAAATCTGGTTAGCGATCGGACTGGGAACGCTAGTAGCTGGAGGTTTAACAGCCGGGATTGCCTTCTTGTTGAGCGATCGAATTATTAAATATATCCAACGCGCGATCGCCACAATTACCACTTCTGCAAATGAAATCGTCGATACGGTGCAGTTGCAGGAAACAAGTGTCAATGAACAGGCAAACTCAGCAATTTCCACCGCAGAGACAATTAACGAACTAGAGAGCATCTCTGCTCAAACTGCCGAGCAAGCATCAGCCTCCGCAACTGGAGCCAGACAAGCCCTCTCACTCGCCGAAGAAGGCACCCAGGCGGTACAAAAAACCATCCATGAGATGTCCGACTTGCGCGATCGAGTCGATGAAATTGCCCTCCAAATCGCCGATCTCGGTACCCAAACCGGACAGATTACCACTGTATCCGACCTCGTATCCGACCTCGCCAAACAGACCAATATGCTCGCCCTCAAAGCTGCTGTAGAAGCAGCACGAGCTGGCGAACAAGGCAAAGGATTTGGGGTAGTTGCGGGAGAAATTCGCAAACTCGCAGACGAAAGTAAAAAATCTGCCCAGAAAATCAATAACCTCGCCACAGATATTCAAACGGCGATTAACCGCACGGTGATAACTACAGATCGCGGCACAAAAACAGCAACTGAGGGGATTCAACTCGCCGAAAATACCGCCATTACCTTTAGCGGAGTGACGGATGCTGTCAACAACGTTTTCCTCAACTCCCAGCAAATTTCCGCCAGTACCAAACGCCAAGCAACAGCGATTCAACAAGTACTAGGGGCGATGACAGATATTTCTCAAGGCTCCCAAGAAAGTGCTGTAGGTATGCACAAAGTCAAGATATCTACCCGCGAACTCAATCTAATTGCTGATGAACTGCAAGCAGTGGTGAGTTAGTGGCTGGTGAAATAGTTATTACTCGATCGATTCTTGTCACGTAAAAATTATCTAATCTATTAAGCACAAATCCTATGTTAACGACCTTTCGTACTAATTTACAAGACAGACTAAATACTCTTTCATTTAAAACTAAAGCACTCAGTGCCGCAGTATTTCTCTCGCTCCTGCCCGTTGTTGGGGTCGGTGGCTTGGCATATTTCGTCTCACTCAATAACCTACAGACAGCAGAAAACGATAGTCAACAACTACTTGCTAGTTCGTTTAGTGAGGCGCTCGCTCGATTTATTTCCGTCAGAAGTAAGGATGCCGCAGCAATGGGGCTATTACCCATATTTAATAATTCAGCATCTGCCAAAGTACTAGCTCGACAGGACAAGGAAAAATTTCTAAATGAATATCTCGATCGCTATACATTCTATAATGGTGCGATGGTAATCGATCTCAAAGGTAACGTAATCGCCGGGTCTAAAAAAGATCGGCTGACTAATTATGCCGACGAAACTTATTACCAAAACGTCCTCAAAACTGGTAAGTCTTATACCAGTGTTGTAGAAATTTCTAAAATTACTAAGAAGCCCTCGATTTTCTTTGCCGCTCCAGTCAAAGATGCAGTTACTGGACAATTGGTTGCGATCGTTCGATTGAGAATGCCTGTCAGTAGTTTGAAACCACTTGCCGCACCCTTCTCAGAAAAGAATAATCAATGGCACATCGTCGATAAAACCAGTAATAAATTTATCCTTGCCTCGAAAGAAAATCAAATTGGTCGCAATGGAAATGATTTTTCTACTTACGAACAGTTGAAAAATAGTGCTAAAAGTACGACTACCTTTGATGTCGATAAATTCAACAACCGCAAGCAATTAGTCTCTTATCATGCTCTCGCCAAGGACGAAGATTTAGGTCAGCTCAATTTGAGTGTCATCATGACCAAAGAAACCAGCCTAATCGATGCCAAACAAAATTCAGTCCTCTTGGTGCTGTTGGTAGGAATGTTGGTCGCAGGTGGTACGACAGTTGGCTTATCCTTGCTCTTGAGCGATCGAGTTTCCAGCTTTATCAAACAACTAGCAGACTCGATCGTCAGTTCTTCAGGCGCGATCGTCGATACGGTAGAAATGCAGGAAGTCACAGTAAATCTCCAGGCAAATTCGGCGATCGATACTAGTACGACAGTCAACGAACTCGGTGAGATCTCGTTCCAATCTGCCGCTCAAGCCGAAGCCGCAGCCAATGGTGCTAGACAAGCACTCTCACTCTCTGAGGATGGGACTCGATCGGTACAACAGACACTCCAAGGGATGTCGGGACTCCGCACCAAAGTAGACGCGATCGCCAATCAGATCGTCAATCTCAGCGAACAAACCGGACAGATTACAGTTGTATCCGACCTCGTGGCAGATCTGGCAAGTCAAACGAATATGCTAGCCCTCAATGCAGCAGTAGAAGCCGCTCGGGCTGGAGAACAGGGGCGAGGTTTTAGTGTAGTTGCCGATGAAATTCGGAAATTAGCCGACCAAAGTAAAAAATCTGCCGACAAAATTAATGCTCTAGCCAACGATATTCAAGCAGCAATTAACCGGACGGTAATGGTAACAGATGAAGGCACCAAGACAGTAGATGAAGGGATCGACTTGGCTCGATCGACAGCAGCCACCTTCGCGGGGGTTACAGATGCAGTAAATAACGTCTTCTTGAACTCCCAACAGATCTCCACTAGTGCCAAACAACAGGCGATCTCGATCCAACAGGTACTCAACTCGATGACGACGCTCTCCCAAGGATCACAAGAAAGTGCCGTGGGGATGCACCAAGTCAAAATGACCACTAGGGAGTTGACACAGGTTGCGGATGAGTTGAAAGCGGCGGTGGTTTAGGGGATGGTGAATCGCCGTCCACTATCCACCATTCACCATCCACCAAAACAATATGTACATCGATGACGACGAACTCCGAGGACTATACAAAACCTCTGCTACAGAACACATTCAAGCGATCGAGTCGGCATTGATGCAGTTGGAAAAACAACCGCAAAATCCGGCTGTACTAAAAGACTTATTACGCTCTGCTCATACGCTCAAGGGTGACTCGCGGATGTTGGGGGTATCAGATGTGGAAACTCTCGTTCACCAGATGGAAGAGTGTCTGATGCCGATCGAAAAAGGGATCTCAAGTATGACGGATGAATTGTGCGATCGCTTGTATATCGGACTGGATACGATCGAGAAATTGGCTCATACTGCGGTGACGGGCGAACCCAATGATGTCAATATGTTTTATGTATTGGCAACACTGATGGGCGATGCTGGGGCAGATCCAACAGCAATGACATCTACCACTGCTAGATCGGTACAGGTATCGACTCAATCAGCCAGTTGGGCACCAACTGCACTGGATCTCGATGGCGTAGCCGCCGATGATTGGCTCGCTTCCAATCAAGAACCTCTATTTGAGCCGCCCGCAGATCTATGGGTACATGAAGGCAATGATTTACCCGAACCAATTTCGTTGGCGGAGCCACTCCCGTGGAGTCTGAGTAACGATGGTTCATTACCGCAATCATCATTACAAGTAGATTTCTTGGAGTTAGCCGCAGAGCTATTTCCGAATGACTCGACTTTACCCCAGTTGGATGGTGAGGCATTTAATGACTTTACGCTGATATCTGGAACTGAGCAAACAGGGGATCTAGACTTCATCTTTTTGCCAGATGATGACTTTACACTTGCGAGTAATATCGACGTTGGCGTTGGTGTTGGTGTTGGCGATAGCCTACCGTTAGAAGATCTAGCAGCGATTGAGGACGATTATTTATTTAGTAGTTTTGATGATAAGTTAATCACCACCCTTGACGATGTTATCGGAGCGGAATTAGCCAACGAGCTGCCAGTCATCGCCCCAATTGCTACCGCCGCCATTCCAGCTCCCCCCACTGCGACAATCGATGCTGGTGAATACCAAATCGAGACAATTCGGGTAGAAGCAAAGCAATTGGATGCTTTGATGGGACAGTCTGGGGAAATCAATGTCATCAACCAGCAAATCGCTAGTAGATTGCTCGATCTCGAAGCACTGATGGAACTGTGGGAAAATGGTAGCCGCGATCTGCACCAAATCCACACTTCGATCCAACACATCCCCGCACAATCCCCACTACATCGACAATTGAGCCGCAATCATCAGCAGTGGGAGCAAATGGGAGGATTAATCGCCAAGTTTAAAAAATCGATCGATGCAGATAGCTCTAGACTCGATCTAGTTACATCAGCACTAGAATCGGGAGTCAAAAAGCTCCGACTATTGCCACTGGCGACAATTTTCAATCTCTTTCCTCGGATGGTGCGAGATTTAGCCAAAACTCAATCTAAAGAAATTAATTTCGCGATCGAGGGTGGCGATTTCCTCCTCGATAAACGGCTCCTAGAAGAGATTAAAGACCCCTTGATGCACATTTTGCGAAATGCGATCGATCATGGGATTGAAACGCCCACAGAACGCCTCCAGCACGATAAATTGGCTGCTGCTACCTTGACGATTCAAGTTCGTCAAACTGGCAACCAAACGACGATCGAGATCCTTGACGATGGGCGGGGATTGGACATACAACGGATTAAAGCCACAGCCATCAAGCGGGGTTTATATACTCCAGCAGAATTGGAACTGATGAGTACCGACAGAATTCAATCCCTGATCTTCGCTGCGGGCTTCTCTACCCGGACGCGGGTGACGGAGCTATCTGGGCGCGGGGTAGGATTGGATATCGTCCGTACTAATGTCGAACGCATTAAGGGATCGGTCGATGTCGAATCATCACCAAATGGTGGGTGTACCTTCAGGATCGTCCTCAGTCATGCGATCGGGAGTTCTCAGGTGATGATGGTTGAGGTTCGCAACCAAACTTATGCCATCCCAGTCGAATTTGTCGATCGGATGTTGCTCGTGAATAAGTCGGAAATTTTCGCGCTCAGTGGTACTTCCACTACCGAGATTAACGGACAAACGATTACAGTCGCTTGGCTGGCGGATCTACTTTCCCTTCCCGCAGTCGCCCCCAACTCCCCAGGGGAGATAAATCGCACCGCCAATGCCATCGCCTGTCTACTGATCCAGTCGGGACGGCAAAAATTGGCACTGCTAGTAGATCGGATCGTCGATCGACAGCTAGTGACAATCGAAGCCCCCCACCCGATCCTCAAAAATGTTCCGCACCTAGCTGGGGCAACAATTTTAGGCACAGGGGAAGTCTGCTTGGTACTCAACCCGATCGATCTACTAACAACTGCTGCGGGGGGTAATCCGCTCCCCTCAAAAGTAGGCGTGAGTCCGATTCCGGTGGATCGTCCGCTGTCCGTCTTGCTGGTAGAAGACTCCCGCGTCATTCGGATTCAAATGACACGGATTCTAGAGCAAGCTGGCTACCAAGTCACAACAGCAGATGATGGCTTGGAGGGCTGGGAAAAACTCCAAGCAGGGCAATTCGATCTCGTCGTCTCCGACGTAGAAATGCCCCGCTGGGGAGGATTGCAACTCACAACAGCAATCCGCGATCGCCATGAATATCAGCATCTCCCAGTGGTGCTAGTGACAACCCTATCGCAATCAGCCGATCGCGATCGTGGTTTTCAAGCTGGTGCAAATGCCTATCTCACCAAAGGTGATTTCGACCAGCAGCTCTTACTAGATACACTTGCCAGGTTGATTTAAACAGTTGACAGTTGACAGTTGACAGTCAACTGTCACCAAGGCGAGTACAGTTGACAGCCCCGCCATTGATTGAAATCGTGGCTACTTTTAACCCTCCCATCCACCATCCCCCCGATCCACATACCTAACTAATTATCATGGCTCCTACTAAAATTCTCATCGTTGAAGATTCTCCCGTTGCGCTGGAAGTATTGCAACGGTTATTTAAATCTACTCCTGAAATCGAAATTGTCGGCGTAGCCCGAAATGGTCAAGAAGCCCTAGCAATGATTCCCCGTCTCAATCCTACAGTCATCTGTACGGATTTTCACATGGAACCGATCGATGGATTGGAACTTACCAAACAAGTGATGGCAAACTTCCCCCGCCCGATCCTGGTACTCAGCAACTCCGTCAAATCAGACGATACCAAAAATGTCTTCGCACTGCTTCAAGCTGGAGCTTCAGATATTTACCCCAAACCGCTCGGTGGTGACTATGCCGAGTACGAAGCAGTCAAACAAAAGATCCTCTCTAAAATCAAACTCCTATCAGGAATGACAGTCAAAGCAAAACCACTAAAGTAGGGATTAGGCTTGAGGGATTAGGCTTAAAGCTTGAGATTTCGATACCTCCAAACTCGGCTCCAAATCCCTCACACCTCCAGCCCCCTCTCTGTCTTGATGCGCTGTCTTGATGCGCTGTCTTGTCGTTTTCTTATTCGGGGGGAACCCCCGAATAAAAACGCCGCTAAACCCTCGGGGAACCCTACGTGCGGCGAATCGCTAAACCGTCGGGGAACAAAGGCGTGCGCGCATCGCTGCGATCTCCATTATCTCTGCGTCCTCTGCGTAACCTTATGTCGCCCATTAAAGTTCTCCTCGTCGAAGATTCGCTCATCGCGCTCGAATTGCTGCAACGGTTATTAAAGAGTAGCCCAGAAGTTGAAATAGTCGGCACAGCCCGAAATGGTCGAGAAGCTCTAGAACTGATTCCTCAAGTCAATCCCAGTGTAATATGTACCGACTTACACATGGCACCGATCGATGGTTTAGAACTTACCCAAGCAGTGATGGCAAAGTTCCCGCGTCCGATTTTGGTCATTAGTAACTCAGTTCAGGAAGATGATACTAGAAATATCTTTGGACTACTCCAAGCAGGTGCGGTAGATATTTTCCCCAAACCTACCAGCGGCGACTATCGGGAATACGAGCAAGTTAAGCAGCGACTACTCGCTAAAATTAAAATGCTCTCCCAGGTAACTGTCAAAGCTAGAGCTAGTAGTCAATTGAGAGCGACTAGTGCTAGTGCCAACATTAACGCTCCTGGCACTAGTCGCGCGATCGCGATCGGGGCATCGACAGGTGGTCCTCAAGCCATCCACAAGCTCGTTACCTCCCTTCCTCAAGATTTCCCCATCCCCGTAATTTGTGCCCAACATATCGGCGATGGATTTTTGACAGGGTTGATTAGTTGGTTAAAGGAAGATGCACATTTAAATATCAAAGTCGCCCAAATTGGTGAGACTCCCGCACCTAAAACTGTTTATTTCGCCCCAGAAAGAGCGCACCTAGAATTTGATGCTCAGGGTAAATTTATCTACAGCAACTTTACAACATCTACAGGTACTTGCCCCTCGATCGATGCTCTATTTCGCTCTGTAGCGCGGATCTACGGTAGCTCTAGTGCCAGCATTCTGCTCACGGGCATGGGTACCGATGGCGTTGCCGGAACTAAGGCTGTAGCCGCTGCTGGGGGCATGACGATCGCCCAAGACGAGCAAAGTTGTCTCGTCTTTGGGATGTCCAAACTGGCGATCGATTCTGGCTCTGTTGGACATATTCTCAGCCTCTCAGAAATTGCACCCTTTCTGCTTACCAAAGTTGCCAACTGTCAATTGGTTGAAAGTTGAAATCATGTCCAATCTCGATCGATTAGCTCAGAAATGGCAACAATGTTTTACGGCTCGATTCTCTACCTGCGATCTGGAGGATCGAGTCTTTGAGATGCTAATTGCTGCATATACCCAGCCAGATCGTCATTACCATAATCTCAATCATATCGATCGCCTCCTCACGACGATCGAGCGGTTTACCGAATCACTTCAAAATCCTCCGGCTGTAAGACTAGCCGTCTGGTTTCACGATTTTGTTTATGATTCCCAAGCTTCAGATAATGAAGCTCAAAGTGCTAAATTTGCTGGAGATTTACTCACAAACATCGGTATTTCGAGCGAATTAATCGATCGCGTCCAGCAGCTTATTTTGGCAACACAGGGACATCAAATCGATCCTGACGATCGCGATCGATGTATTTTTTTGGATGCAGATCTAGCCATTCTCGGTGCCGATCCAGTCCAATATCAAGCTTATATGCGATCGATTCGCCGTGAATATAGTTGGGTATCAGATGCCGCATACAAAGTCGGACGTATCCAAGTATTAGAAAGCTTTCTCCACCGCGATCGACTTTATTACACAGATTTACTCAGCGATGAATTAGAATCGATCGCTCGTTTCAATCTCAAGCAAGAAAGAGATTTTCATAGGGACTAGAATCCAAAATCCAAAATCCAAAATCCCTTAATTCAATTGCTCACCCAAATTATTACCATAGATACCTACTCGCCGATAATGCGGTTCGATCCCAATTAGATCGTCGATATTACGCTCGATCGTGTCGCAAATTGTATCGAGAGGTAGATCGTTAGCATCTGTACCAAAAGGATTTTCAATTTCTACCCCGATCGCCTCAATTCCAAATAAAGTAAAACTAACTAAAGCGGTCGCTGGTGCTGTCCACCATCTAAGTTCTTCGACAACTTGAAAAGGTAATAAAAAGCAATAAATAAACAATAATTGTCTGAGGTGAATCGCGTAGGCTAGCGGCATCGGCGTACGAAGGATACGTTCGCAAGCACCAAGCGTATCGACTAGACTATTTAAAATCATTTGTAATTCATTCATTTGATACAGACTAATCTGTCCTTGCTCCTGTTTTGCTTGAAGAAAATCACTAATCCAAAAAGCAATTTCCAGGGGCGGATTGTTCATAGTTTGGAGCTTGAAAAATTGCAGCGGCGAAACAAATTTTGATAAGCGATCGTCAACAGGTTGCGATCTCAGATGTAACTTAGTAGCAATAGCGAATGCTACTAATAATTTTACAGCTTGCTCTTTTTCCTGCCAATGAATCGGTTCTATCTCAGCAACAGCTACCCAAATTAATCGTGATAAATTACGAGTATTATTGATAATACTGCCCCAGGCTTTTCGTCCCTCCCAAAATCTTTCATAAGCAGTATTTGTCCGAAATACTAGTAATAAACCTAAGACGATACTCGGGATAATTCCTCCAAGGGCTTTAGCTACAACAGGAATTTTGTAGAAATATAAAACTGATATAAATAAGCCAAAAGCCCCACACCATAAAACTCGACTGAGAATAGCCGGAATTACGGAACCTTCGATGTTTAAGGCAGTTTTAAACCATTTTGTTTGCTTTAAGCTCATAATTCCTTCGTTTGGGTGGCAACAATTAGCTCATCTTGGGGTTTTGGGCGTTTACCGTCAATGAGCGCACTCACCGTCATATCACCCATGACATTGATTGCGGTTCGACATCGATCGAGAAACCAGTCTACCGTGATTAGGATCGCAATATACTCGGTCGGCAACCCCACGGAGCTAAATACCAACGTCATCGTCACTAAACCCGCTTCTGGGATTCCCGCAGCCCCCACAGATGCCACAATCGAAGTTAGCATCACCATCACCTGTTGTACCACTGTCAGATTTTGCCCCAATACCTGAGAGATAAACAGTGCTGACATTGCCTCATAGAGCGCGGTACCATCATTATTAAAGTTACTCCCCACCAGTGCGCCGAGCGAAGCTGAAGATTCGCGTAACCCCACCTTTTCAATCAAAGATCTAAAGGTAAGTGGCATAGTTGCAGTCGAAGAACCCGTCGAAAAAGCGGTAATCAACGCATCCGAGCCACCGGAAATAAATTTTAGCGGCGGTACCCAAGAGCCAAGTTTCACTCTAGTTAGATAGTAAGCAGCTTGAAGTAGTAAAGCCAAAATTACTGCTACGACAAATGAACCCAAAGCTTTAAATGGAGCAAATCCTTGAAGGGCAATTGTTTTAGCAACAATTCCAAATACAGCAAATGGAACTAAAGCAATTACCCAATGTAAAATTCTAATTACTGCATCAAATAATAAGCTAATTGTCTGCTCGATCGCTAAA
>JAJAZF010000115.1 GCA_026785875.1 Chamaesiphon sp.
GCTACGATCCCAAAATAGTGGGCTTGATGATGCTCGTGAGCAATTTCGATCTGGAGATTATTGATACACAATTCGATCGCGGCAGTGGCACCACCATTGAGCAGGAACAGGAGCGGTAAACCCACCCAGAGGGAAAGCATGTCTTTGCCTACACCTAGCCACAGCAGCGGTAATACTACCATTACCAGTCCCATCGCTATGAGCGGAATCCGATGACCGATCCGATCGCTCCAGCGTCCTAAGGGAATCAGCAGGGCGAGATTAGCTGCTGATGTCAAGCCATTGTAAAATGTTACCCAACTGACATCGATCGCCAGATCTTGAAGTAGGTAGAGATTAAAAAATGGCGCGCTGAGATTGAGCGCAAACATCCAAGCACTGAAACAAAGTGTAAATCCTAAAAAATGCCGATCTTTAAGGATAGTATCGATGGCTGATTCGGTCTGTGGAACTGCTAAAGTGGTCGCTGAAGTCGCTAAAGTTGGATTAGCCTCAAAGTTATCGAAATTGGCAATCGCTAGCCTGGGAGGACTAATATCAACCACTTGACATTGATAAACTAGACTAATAAAACCAGCGATAATCGCTATTCCTAATGCAATCTCAAATGCTTCAATCTCGCCCCTGGGATAGTTAGCTACCCAAAAGCCCGCCAGCGTGACAACAATTAAGCTAGTTAGATTCGAGACAGTATTGCGAATGCCAAAATAGCGACCGCGCAATTTGCTGGGGACTAGAGCCGCCATCCAACTCAACCAAGTCGCATTCCCTAAGCAGCCGAGCAGATGGCTCAGAGCTACCACCACCATTGTCCAAATCACCATCGCCCGATTGTCAAGTAGATGCTGAGTATATAAGCCAATGCCGAGCACAAGCAACGCCCAGAAAAATCGGGCGGGTATATTCACAATAAAACAATAATTGCGCCGACTAGTCCATCGATCTCCCCACCAGGCTCCTAGTGGTTGCACGACATTGACTAGCATCGGAATTGCTGCCAAAATGCCGATTTCAAATGAATTTGCCTGAAGATTGACTAGGAAATTACTCAGCAATACCCCACTGGTAAGGTTAGAATAAATTGCGGCAAATACCCCATCGATCGAGGACGCGATCAGACTGCGGCGAATCTCGGTGGTAGGAATGCGCTCGAATTGTGTGGATCGGTCGTCTAACTCGATGGGCTTAACATTGACCTTTAGACCTAGCTCCACAAGTTACCTCGATATCGTTTAGGTTTGGCAGAAAGTATCGATATTTGAAGTCTATCGCGCTCTTGTTAGTTAATTGTTCTATCGATCGGATGACACTACCAGGATCGTATCTAGAGATACAGCCATCTCAATCGCCCGGAGCTACGATCGACTTAGAGGAGAAAATGTTAGGAGCGGAACTGACAACCTAGCTCTAGTTCCTACAACGCCTACTTATTTAACTTAAATTTTAGTGCCAATATGCGATCGCCATCAGACACAACAGCGCATCAATTAGAGTCTTTAATTGGGTTCGGATCTCAAGCTGTAGAACCCGCTCCAAAGGAGAGGTTACACCAACGAATCTTATCAGCCGACGAACTAAATAGCTTAAATGCGCGTTCCAATCTCAAAGGAGCGATCCGACTGGGCGGACATCTGGCGATTATGGGCATCAGTGGTTATTTGTGGGCATCTAATCTCGATCGATTGCCGTTGGCGATGCCGTTTTTGCTAATCTATGGCTTTAGTTTAGCCGCGATGTTTGCTGTCGTACATGAATGTGGACACCGCACGGCGTTTGCGAATAATCAAGTCAACGATATTGTGGCTTGGTGGGCTGGGGTATTGTCTTTTTATAACAGTACTTTTTATCGTCGCTATCACAAGTGGCATCATCGCTACACGCGGATTCCTGGCAAAGATCCAGAATTGACAGATCGCACCCCCAATAGTTTGTGGCGGTACGGAGTGGAGTTAAGTGGTTTGCTGTGGTGGTGGGGGAAATTGCGGGGACATACGCGGATTGCTCTGGGTTTAGTTGATGAGTGTGAATATATCCCCGCGACTGCGCGGGCGGAGGTAATTCGTTCGACTAGGTTACAGTTGCTAGTATATCTGGTCGCGATCGCGCTCTCAGTAGCTTTTGCCCAGCCTTGGTTTATTATTTATTGGCTCCTACCCTTGGCTGTGGGTCAACCGATCCTGCGGTTTATTTTGCTGGCAGAACATACCGGATGTAGTCTGGATGACAATTTGTTGACAAATACTCGCACTACTCTGACGCTCTCGCCCCTGCGGTTTTTGATGTGGAATATGCCTTTTCATGCCGAGCATCATTTGTACGCATCGATTCCATTTCACGCTTTACCAGCAGCACAC
>JAJAZF010000116.1 GCA_026785875.1 Chamaesiphon sp.
GGGCACCCCTACAAGTTATCTGTAGGGGTGCCCCTTGTGGGTACCCTCGGGTTATCGCAGCAATAGTATCTACGCATTGGTGCAAGATGTGAGTAAGGTTATACTGGAGGCTAGGGAGATTAAGGAGCCGGAGGAAGAAGAACTAATGATGCAGTTATCGCCGTAGTTTTTAGAGAAGATTCAGGCTGCCGAGCAGCAAGGTGAAGCTAGAGGCGAAGTTAAGGAAGGACAGGCTTTAATTCTTCGTTTATTAAAGCGGCGAGTAGGGAATTTGTCGAACGATCTAGAATCACGAATCAAGGCATTACCATTGGCTCAACTAGAGGAACTAGGCGAGGCGTTGTTAGATTTTAGTCAGATGAATGATTTGGTAGCTTGGTTGGATGTAAATCAATCGTAAAACAGTTTTAAATAATCAATACGATCGAGTCTAAATCGCGATCGATCTAAATAAACATCAATCGAGTAATATCGATCGAGTTAAATAGTTGCGATGCTATTTGCTCGATCACAACTATTTAACTCGCTCGACCAAAATCAAATAATCGAGTCGATTTAATAAATATCGATCGATAAGTTCCATTGTAAATATGTCATCCCTACTTGTTGGGTTTGAGTGTGAGTAGAGCTTCAACTTGATTGGTACTTTTATCTGGTTGAGTCGAACTCATCCCCAATCCCTGCACAGAAGTAATAATTGCATTGACATCTGCGGGGATGGCTTTACCCATTGCGCCGCTCATCTTGCCATTGAATAGACTGTAGACTTTTTCAACATCAATGTAGGTGTAGCTCTGCTTTTGCGAGGGCATCGCGCCCATAGTGGCGGCAAAATTTGGGGTACGATCGATCGATTCGCCAGAACGGTTGGCAATTTTGTCCAGCAAGCCGTCGCCAACAGTTACCGTCAAAGATTTATCACTCAACCAGCCATAACTCAATAGCGTACCTTGTCCAGCCGGAACTTTAATGTCGGAGATTTGGGTACTTCCAACTTGACGTTGTTCGACACTCAAACCATAACCTTTGGCTAAATTGACCAATTTGGTCATGGTATTGTCAGTAACGGCGCGATCGGTACTATCGATCGTTAAGGCACCACCAAAGCCCGCCCCAGCGGTAATCCCCGTACTCACAGGCATCATTCCCAGGGTATATTCACCACCCATCCAGCCAAATACATCTTTATCGAGATCCAACTGGGTAGACTGGGTGAATCCCTGCCGCATTTGAGTAAAAATTTGTTGAGTTCCTGGTTGAGTCTGAGCGATTTTATTCGCCTCTGTCCAAATTTGGCTCAAGCCAGTCCCGCCAATCAGCGCAAAGGTTTCAGCGGGGAAACTACCGATCGCTTTAGCCGATGTAGTTGGTAAACTCAGTGTAGTTCCGTCAGTTTTAGCAACCAATTTCATTCTAATCCCAGCATCATCGATCGCAATTCCACCACCGAGCGACTGGATTTTTTTCAACTGAGTGAGGGTAGCCGGATCGAGCGTGACTGGTTGTTTGCCAGATTTGAGTAGCTGCTGAACACCTTGGAGATAGTCAGGCAGATAAAATGCCATAATCGGCTGTTTGAGCTGGAGCGTATCGGCTTTGAACCAATCATTACCTGCTTTACTCGCGAGTGAGGGTTGCCCTTTGGCGGTATCGATGGCGAGTTCTAAAGTGTGTTGTTCGGGTGCGATGACTAATCGATCGTTAACAATCGCACTAAATATTTGGTTGCTACCCTGACCATTATCACTAATCTCGATCCCTTTGTAGTCGAGTTTTTTAGTGGGTTGTTTACTTTGAGCTTTGAGCTTATTCGCAAAGTCCAGAGCCTTGATTTTATCTTTAATTCCGATCGCCATCAAGATGTGAGGTTTAGCCGATTGACCGCTAGCATCTGGTAATATTGCTACCATTGTATTACCCAGCCACGGCTGAATATCATTGTTAAAGTCCATTTTGCTCTGAGCTAGAAACTTTTGTTCGGCTTCCTCGATCTGAGCTGTAATAATTCTTTGCGCTGCTGGTGTCCCAAATTTTTGTAACTTTGCCCAAGCTTCTGGTTCGTTAGAAATATACGCCGCCATATATGCGTCTGCGGGAATCACCGCTGCCAGATCGCCAGGGTTACTCTGTCCGCTATAAAGGTATTTATAACCTGCAAATCCCGCTCCAGCAGCCACTACTAATAATAGTGCTGCCGTCACAATGCCTTTCTTCGCCATATGTTTTAGATTTGTAGTGTCATAAAGAAATCGCGGGTATCTGTTTATATACTTCAGTCGATCGCGATTTAATTACGGAAGATTTGGGGACGGGACAGACGATCTATATTTTACAGCTCGATCGGCAAACTTATCGGACTATTCTACGTCTGTGAAGTTGAACATGCTAAAAATGATTTACTTTAGATCGAGTAGCGCACAAAAGGGATATTTCAGATGTCAGCAGCAACACCAAAACCCAGGCTAAATTCTGTCTTCAAACAACTGATGTCCGTTCACTGGTGGATGGCGATATTTTACGCGATCTTGTTTCTGAGTGGCCAGATTATGGGCGAACTTCAGGGTGAAGTCAGCTTGCGAGAACTACTATATGACGCTCACAAATCTTTTGGTGTCCTCGTACTGCTGCTGCTCGGTTGGCGTGGGTACCTATTAGTGAGAGTTTGGGGACGAAAATACAGTAAACATCTACCTAAATTAACTCAGAGTTGGTATTTTACGACTGCTCTACACACTGTGTTATATCTGATGATGTTTGCGGTGCCGCTGAGTGGTTATTGGGTATCCAATGCTTATCATGCCCATAATATCAGTTTGTTTGGTCTGCCCATGCCAGATATATTTCCAGTTAATGGAGAAGCTGTATCTTCAGCCAGCGCAGCTCACAGCAGCACATCAAAAACTTTGGCGATCCTCATCGTCATCCACTTTATCGCCCAGCATAAAGTCGTAAAAGCTAATTGGCGCAGGTTCTCTGGTTGGGCGACTAAATTCGGTAGTAAAAGTTAGAGGTTAAAAGTTAGCAGCTCGATCGCGCTCGTGAGGTGGTTAGAAAGTAATGGTGTTGTTAAGATAGAGGATTAGACCACAATTAGTAGTTGAAATCTGTCCAAAATTACTAAATTTCTGAGGTAGTTGTTGATGTCCAATCTTGCTAGTAGTAAATATCCAGTTGTCACAGCTACCACGTCCGAATATCAGTGGTATTGGCAAGAACAACCATTAAGCATTGCTTATGAAACTGTAGGTATTGGCGAACCGATCCTGTTACTATACTCTAAATGGTTAAGATATGGACTTTTGCAAAAGATTGAAAATTAAGGGTTAATAAGCTGTCTAGCTTTTCTTTCCGTTCTGTATTAGCAGTGCCGATACAGCTAGAAATGGCTGCTCTAAAATCAGCAAAATTCTCATAGTATTTTGA